>SKLX01000060.1 GCA_007121375.1 Bacillota bacterium
TGAGACTGCACCTGGCTGAAAAAATGCAGCTTATTCCTGAAGGGGAAAATATTTTCTTATGGGTAACGGAATTTCCTCTTTTGTCTTACAACAAGGGGGAAGAGCGGTATGACTCCAACCATCATCCTTTTACTTCTCCCCATAAAGAAGATGAAAAACTTTTGGAAGAAGAACCTCTGCAGGTCAGGGCCCAGGCATATGACCTGGTTTTAAACGGTGTGGAAATAGGAGGAGGAAGCGTACGTATTCACCGGCGGGAACTCCAGGAAAAAATCCTTGAACTCCTGGGCTTTACTCCGGAGGAAGCCCAGGAAAAATTTGGGTTTTTACTGAATGCTTTTGAGTACGGAACCCCTCCCCATGGGGGGATTGCCCTGGGCCTGGATAGATTAATAATGCTCATGACTGAATCCAGGTCAATTCGAGAGATCATACCCTTTCCCAAAACGGCCAGTGGCAGTTGTCTCTTAACGGATGCTCCCGCTCCCGTGTCTTTATCCCAGCTGGAAGAGCTTTGTCTTAGACTGGAACTTCCCGAAGATGAAAACCTGGAAGGAAAGAAAGAATAATGTGAATGATATCTTTGTAAAAGGAAATAATACCTTTTACAGGGGTATTTTTCTCTTGTCATCCCCTTACCCATGTGATAATATTATATAACAAGTAGTATTATAAAAGGTAAACACAGTAGTTACTGAAGCTTGACCCTGCTGTGTGCGTGTGTTACCGAAAAAGTTTTGAGCTAACAGCAATTAAATGGGAGCCTGGCTCTATATGTGGCGTATATGCCTTTTTTATAAGGACATACAAAGTATATAGGAGGGCACCCACCTTAGGTAGGAGCAGTTCAAAACAAATCGGAATCCGGCACAGTGGGGCTTTTTATTTTCAAAAAAAAAATCGTAATGAGAAAAAGTAAAAGTTATAATAAATCTAAATACTCCCTGTCAGGCTTTAGAAGTAGAGGTGTAAACATGGCTTTGAAAACTGTGCAGAAACTTATAAAGCTTCTTAAGCATAAAGACCGCCAGTTTACCAACCTGGTTGAAGAAATGCATCCCAGCGACCTGGCTGAACTGGTGGAAAAGTTAAATGATGAACAAAAAAAGGAACTCTTTGAAATCCTGGATGATGATGAGGCTGCCCTTATTATTCCCGAAATGGAGGATGTGGACCAGGTTTCCCTCTTTCAAGTATTGGATAAGGAAAGGGCGTCCTCCATTTTAAAGGAGATGAGCTCCGATGAAGCTGTGGACCTGTTAAGTGACCTTCCCTCGGCTGAAGCCCAGGAACTCTTGACCCGTATGGAGGATCCCGAAGAGATAGAAGGATTGTTAAAGTTTCCCGAGGACACTGCCGGTGGTCTAATGACTACCGAATATCTTTCTTTACCTGAGAATATGCCTGTAGAAGAAGCCATTCAGCGCCTCAGGGAAGTAGCTTCAGAAGTGGAAATTATTTATTACATATATGTAATAAATGAAGAAAATAGGCTTATAGGGGTTATTTCTTTAAGGGAATTAATTAGCGCAGATGATGGAACTCTCTTAAAGGACATAATGAAAACTAATGTGATTAGTGTTGATGTTGGCATGGACCAGGAAGAGGTGGCCAGGTTAGTTGCTCGATATGACTTACTGGCAGTTCCTGTTATTGACGAGAAGGAAAGTCTCAGGGGGATTATTACCGTAGATGATATTTTGGATGTTATGGAAGAAGAGGCTACAGAAGACATATATCGGTTGGCCGGTACTTCTGAAGTCAGGGGAGTAGAGTTAATTAATGCCTCAGTTTTGAATGTTTCCAGGAAAAGACTTCCCTGGCTTATTGTTAGCCTTATGGGGGGTTTTTTTTCAGGTAGTGTTATAGGAGTTTTTGAAGAAACCCTCCAGGCTGTAGTAATTCTGGCTATTTTTATACCTGTCATTATGGATATGGGAGGTAATGTGGGTTCCCAATCCTCCACAGTTTTTGTCAGGGGATTGGCTACGGGTGAAATAGAAGCTGATGAAGTTTGGAGATATTTTTTTAGAGAAGTGAGGATAGGTCTTACCATGGGAATCGTATGCGGTTTAATTATAGGGGTATCTGCTTTTTTTTGGCAGCAATTGCCCTACCTGGGAGTTATAGTGGCTGTGACCATGTTTTCCACGGTAACCTTGGCGGCCATTATAGGTACTTTAATACCACTTCTTTTCTGGAAGATGGGAGCAGACCCGGCCATATCGGCAGGACCTTTTGTGACTACTATCAAAGATGTTACAGGGCTTTTAATTTATTTTTATATAGCCACAATTTTTATAGACCAGTTGCTGTGAGGAAAATATCAGTAAAGGGGAGGTTATGGCATGTTTTGGGCTGATAAGGGAATAGAAATGACAGAAGCTACCCTGGAACTGGCTGTTAAGAGGGGCCGGGACCTGGGAATAGAAGACTTTGTATTAGCCTCCAGTACCGGTTATACGGCAAAATTACTGGTGGAGAAAGGGGTTAAGCCCGTGTGTATTCGATATCACGCCGGTTTCAGAGAGCCCGGAGGTCAGGTGATGGAGGAGGAAGTTAAAGCTGAGCTGGAAAGCAAGGGAGTTCCAATACTTACTACTACCCATCTAATGGGAGGTATCGACCGGGGCCTGGAAAACAAGTTTGGCGGGTGTTACCCTTCAGGAATCGTGGCCCATACCCTTAGAATGTTTGGCCATGGCACCAAGGTTGCCCTGGAAATAGCAGTGATGGCCCTGGATGCAGGCCTTGTTCCCTCTGGAAGGGAAATTATTTCTATCGGAGGTTCCGGCAGGGGAGCAGATACGGCTTTAGTTGTGGTTCCCTCCCATGCCAAAACCTTCTTTGAAGGTAAGATCAAAGAAATTATTTGTAAACCCAGAGAGTTTTAGATAAACTTTTTAGACAAAAGATAATTTTGAACAAAAAATAGGCTGTCAGCCCTATAAATGGGAAGATAGTCCTATTTTTTTATTTTCAAAAAATTTTTACATATTGTTGCAGGAATTTCTTATTCTGGGGAGAATAAATAACGAAGTGGTGGAAAGTGGTGAAAAGTGGTTTAAAATACATAAGTGGTGGTAAAGAGTATGTTCATGGGTGAATATCAACACACAATCGATGGAAAGGGCAGAGTTATAATGCCCGCTCGGTTCAGGGAAGGCCTGGGGGAAAAGTTTATTGTAACCCGGGGCCTGGATAACTGTCTTTTTGTTTATCCTCTGGAAGAGTGGGAAAAACTGGAGAAGAAGCTTAAGGCTCTGCCCTTTACTAAAGCAGATGCCCGTGCCTTTACCCGTTTTTTCTTTTCGGGAGCTATTGAATGTGAAGCAGATAAGCAAGGCAGGGTTTTAATACCCCAAAACTTAAGGGATCATGCCAAACTGCAAAAGGAAGCAGTAGTGATTGGTGTTTCCAACAGGGTAGAGATTTGGAGCCAGGAGGTTTGGGACAAGTACAGCGAAGAAGCAAACCTTTCCTTTGAAGAAATATCTGAAAAAATTGTGGACTTTGATTTTGATTTGTAGCGGAGGACTAAAATGCATATCCCCGTCCTTTTAGAAGAAGCTGTTTATTACCTGAACTGTCAACGGGGTAAGTTAATTGTAGACTGCACCCTGGGACAGGGAGGTCATTCCCGCAAAATACTGGAAGCTATTGGGCCAGATGGATTTTTGTGGGGCATTGACCGGGATGAAAAGGCCCTGGAAATAACTGAAAAAAATCTATCAGGCTTTGATAATTACAGGTTAATTAAAGGTAATTTTGGAGATTTAGAGGAGATTGCCCAAAAGTATTTATCCGAAAAGGTAGATGGAGTATTGTTTGACCTGGGAGTTTCTTCCCTGCAGCTGGAAGAAACAGAACGGGGTTTCAGTTATCAAAAGGATACACCCCTGGATATGAGAATGGATCCAGACCAGGAAGTTACAGCCCGGGACCTGGTTAACCAGCTGCCGTTAGAAGAACTGGCCAGGATAATAAGGGAATACGGTGAAGAATCCTGGGCCAAAAGGATTGCTAAATTTATTGTAAGGGAAAGGGAAAAAAAAGAGATAAAGACTACAGGTGAACTGGTAGAAGTGATAAAGGCAGCCGTACCTGCCAGGGCCAGGAGAAGGGGGGGGCACCCTGCCCGGCGCACATTTCAAGCTTTGCGGATTGAGGTTAATAAAGAATTGGAGAACCTGAAAAGGGGACTGGAAGCTTCTTTCCATATATTAAAGGCAGGAGGAAGAATATGCGTAATCTCCTTTCATTCCCTTGAAGACCGGATGGTAAAAGAGTTCTTTAAAAGCAAAGAAGGAAAATGTATCTGCCCTCCCAAGGCGCCCCTTTGTTTTTGCGGTCAAAGGAAGGAAATAAAAATAATTACCAGAAAGCCCATTACACCCCGGGAGGAAGAAATTGAACTAAATCCGAGGGCCAGAAGTGCCAGGCTCAGAGCAGGAGAAAAGCTAACCGGGTAACTGTTGTTCTAAAAAAAAAGGCAGGTGAATACTTTTGGTAACAGGGAAACAAAACATAGCTTATAGCAGGAGCTATAAAGGATTTAATAAATATAATAATAATCCTAAAAAAGGAATCAAGTTAAAAAGAGATAAGTTAGTGAAGATTTTATGCTGCTTTGTGCTTTTATTTAAGGTAGCCATGGCCATTGGTGTTATTGGTCATTATAACCAGATTACCGAAATGAACAGGGAAGTTGTTCAGCATGAAAGAAAGCTGGCGGAGCTTAAACAGGAGCAAGAACACCTTAAACTGGAGATAGCCAGTTTAACCACCTTGAAAAGAATAGAAAGCATAGCTGTAAATGAACTGGGCATGTATCATCCGTGGGAAGAAAAAGAACCTGGCTTGGTAGCGACTACCCATTAATATTTATAATAATCTAAAGTTTCAGGGAGGCAAAGCATGGGAAAGGAAGGGATATCTACCATAATACTTAAAAAAAGGCTCATCTTCCTTTTCTTCATTATCTCCCTTTGCATGGTTTTATTAATATGTAGATTGGCCTGGATACAGGTGGTTAAAGCCGAAGACCTTCAAAGGGAGGCTCAGGAACAGTGGAACCGCAGCATTCCTGTTACAGCCCTTAGGGGCACTATATACGACCGGCATGGAAGAGTTCTGGCTGGCAGTGCTACGGCAGAAACTGTGGTGGCCATTCCACAACAGATATTTGACTCCCGGGAAACGGCCCGGGCTCTGGCTCCTGTACTGGATATGGAGGAAGGGGAACTGGAGGAGATATTAACCCGGGAAAGAGCCTTAGTTTACGTAAAGAGGAAAGTAGATGAAGAAGTTGCCCAAAAAGTAAGGGAGTTGGACCTGGCAGGCATTGATTTTGCTAAAGAAAGCAAGCGTTTTTATCCCAATGAAAACCTGGCTTCCCATGTACTGGGTTTCGCAGGGGTTGACCAGGGATTGGCTGGCCTGGAGGTTTATTACGAGGATGAACTGGGAGGTAGAGACGGGAGAATCATTTACCAATCGGATGCCAGGGGAATGCAGATGCCCCAGGGAGTGCAGCAGTATATTCCCTCTGAACCAGGCCATGACCTGGTATTAACATTGGACGAAACAATCCAGTTTATTGTAGAGCGAGAGCTGAATAAGGCCTTGATGGAATATGATGCTAAAAATGTTATGGCTATAGCTGTTAATCCGCAAACGGGGGAAGTTTTGTCTATAGCTAAAAAGCCTGATTATGACCCCAACAATTACCTGGATTATCCCGAGGAAAGCTGGCATATAACTCCTATATTTGCTACCTTTGAACCCGGTTCCACCTTCAAACTGGTAACCCTGGCCGCCAGTATAGAAGAAAATCTCTACAATATGGAAGAAGATTTTTACTGTTCCGGCTCCATGAATGTTGCAGGCAGCAGAATAAGGTGCTGGACCTCCCATAAAGGAGGTCATGGAAGTATAGACTTTTTGGATGTGGTTAAAGGTTCCTGTAACCCCGGTTTTATCACCATGGGTCAAAGGCTGGGGAAGGAAGACCTGTTTAAGTACATATATGCCTTTGGTTTTGGCGCCCGAACGGGAATAGACCTGCCAGGAGAAGGTCTGGGAATACTTTTTAAACCGGAACAGGTTGGTCCTGTTGAACTGGCAACTACTTCCTTTGGCCAGGGGGTTTCGGTAACACCCATTCAGCAGGTTATGGCGGTGGCGGCCATGGCCAACGGAGGGGATCTGATTAAACCTTATATAGTAAAGGAATTCCGGGATGCTGATGGTAACCTGGTCCGGGAAAGCGAGGCCCAGGTAGTTAGGGAAGTTCTTTCGGGGGAAACCTCCCAGATGGTCAGCCATATTATGGAAAAAGTGGTTTCCGAGGGAAGCGGTTTAAATGCCTACATTGATGGTTACAGAGTAGCAGGAAAAACAGGAACGGCACAAAAAGTAGGTGGTGGAGGTTATCTGGCAGGGAAAAACATAATGTCTTTCATTGGCTTTGCCCCTGCGGAGGATCCCCAGGTACTTCTTTTTGTTGCCGTAGATGAACCAACTAAAGGTTCTATGTGGGCGTCTCAAATAGCAGCTCCTGTTTTCAGGAGTATAATGGTAGATGTATTAAATTACCTGGATGTTCCCCGGGAATCCCTGGAAGAAGATGAGATTCGTACCGTGAGAGTCCCTGATCTTGTCGGTTCTTCTGTAGATGAAGCCAGTGCCCTTTTGCAAGATCAGGGTCTGCTAATAAAGATGGTGGGGGAAGGGGATATAATAACCAGGCAAACACCAAAACCCGGTGCTGTAGTCCCTCTTCAAACGAGTATCCTGGTTTATGTAAGTGAGGAAGGTAAAGAAGTTGATAAAGATGGGGAAGAGGTACTGGTACCGGATCTCCAGGGTAAGTCAATGCGGGAAGCTGGTGAAATTTTAAGCTGGATGGGCCTGCGTCTGAACTCCTTTGGTACCGGTGTAGCCGTAAGGCAGGATCCCGAGGCCCATACTACTGCCCCCAGGGATACAGTAGTAAAGGTTGAATTTAAGTCTCCTGCAGAATAAAGGGTGGAGTAGAAATGTGCTCTGGCCCTTATTTGTTTTTTAAGGAGTGGGGGTAAAGGAAAATTGTTTTGCTTTTTCCTGTAAAAATAATAAAATATTAAATAAGGTTAATAATAATTTTCATCTTTAATTACGGGAGGAAGGTATAGATTTGGAGCTAAAAGATCTTTTAGATACACTTTTGGTTAAAGAAGTTTACAATTACAAAGACCAGGAAGTAAAGGGCATAGCCTACAATACTGATAAAGTGGAGAAGGGTTATATATTTGTTTGTCTTCCCGGAAGCCGAGTCCATGGGTCCAGGTTTGTCCCCCAGGCCCTGGAAAAAGGTGCGGGAGCAATATTAACAGATTTAAAAGAAGTTGAGGCGCCAGGAGCTGTAAAAATTTTAGTGCCCGATATTAGAGAGGCTTTAGCGGTTATTTCGGCTAATTATTATGGATTTCCTTCTACCAGGTTAAGGCTGATAGGGGTTACGGGAACTAACGGTAAAACCACTACAACTCATTTAATTGAGTCACTTCTGTCAGGGGCTAACAGAAAAACAGGGCTGATAGGTACCATAAGATACCAGGTAGGAGAAAAGGTTTTGCCTGTTCTGGCTACAACACCCGAAGCTCCTGACCTTCAGCAAATTCTTTCTGTAATGGTTAAAGAAAAGGTTGACTTTGCTGTCATGGAAGTTTCCTCCCATGCCCTGGAACTCAAAAGAGTTTCGGGCTGTGACTATGACGTGGGGGTCCTGACCAATATTTCCGAGGATCATTTAGATTTTCATAAAACCTTTGACAGATATTTAAGATCCAAGGGAAAATTTTTTTCCTGGATGGGCAACATGCCTGGAAGGGTAAGGCCTCCCAAAGTAGCTATATTAAACCGGGATGATCCAAATTTTACCTATATTTATGAGGAGGCAGGGGTTCAAAAAATTACTTACGGTATTAAGAAAAAGGCTGATTTTATGGCCAGGGATATTAAGGTAAAGGATAAAGGCGTTTCTTTTTATTTAGATAGTGGTTGGGCTAAGGGAAGGGTTAACCTTAAGCTTACGGGTCTATTCAGTGTTTACAATGCTCTGGCAGCTTTAGCTGTAGCCTTTGTTGAAGGGTTAAGCTGGCGAGACTCTCTGGATATTTTAGAAAGCATTACAGGCGTGCCGGGCCGATTTGAAAAGATAGAAGAAGGCCAGGACTTTACCGTTATAGTGGATTATGCCCACACCCCTGACGGCCTGGAGAATGTCCTGGGGACTGTCAAAGAATTTGCCCGAGGCCAAATTATTACCCTTTTTGGCTGCGGAGGGGATAGGGATAAAACCAAGAGAATACCTATGGGAAGAATTGCAGGGGAATACAGTGATTACTGTATTCTGACAACAGACAATCCCCGCTCGGAAGATCCCATGGAAATTTTTAAAGAAGTGGAACGGGGACTCTTATATACAAAAAACAAGGATGAATATGAAATAAGTTTTGACCGTTACCAGGCTATCCATAATGCCTTAACCAGGGCCAGGGCCGGCGATGTGGTGATTATAGCGGGCAAGGGACATGAAGATTGCCAGATATTTAAGGACCGGACTATAGAATTTGATGATCGAAAAATAGCCAGGGAAATTCTGGTTAATAAAATTATCAAAAAAGCAAAATAACACCTATGTTTTTTAAAAGGGGAATGAAAATTGGCTGAATTAAAAGTTAAGGAGATAATAAAGGCTACGGGGGGAGTTTTGTTACAAGGAGATCTGGATACAGTAGTAAAGGGATTTTCTATAGATACAAGATCCCTTAAACCCGGAGAATTTTTCATTCCTTTAAAAGGAGAAAACACCGACGGGCATCGGTTTGTCACGGAAGCTTTGGAAAAAGGAGCTTCGGGTGTTTTGGTATCCCGGGATGTAGAAGGAGAAGGATTAGCCCCGGAAAGAGTTGTAATTAAAGTCAGGGACACCCTTGTTGCCCTTCAACGGCTTTCTAAATATAACAGGGAGAAAATTAAAGTTAAAATAATTGGTGTAACAGGAAGCGCAGGTAAAACAACTACCAAAGATTTGCTGGCCAGTATTTTAAGCATCAGCCATAAAACTTTAAAGACGGAAGGTAATTTAAACAATCATATAGGCCTTCCTTTGATGCTCCTGAAGCTTCTTCCTGAACACCAGTATGGGGTCCTGGAGATGGGCATGAGGGGTCGGGGGGAAATTAGATTGCTGGCAGAATTATCCCGCCCCCAGGCAGGAATTATTACCAATATAGGAGAAGCCCATTTTGAACTACTTGGTTCTCTGGAGGCTATAGCGGAGGCTAAAGGAGAACTATTAGAGGGCATGGGATCCCAGGGAGTGGCTCTTCTTAACGGTGATAACCCCTGGCTTCATTCCCTGGGAAATAAATTTGAGGGCAAAGTCATTTATTTTGGTATAGGGGAGAAATTAGATTTTCAAGGATATGATATGGTTTACAGGAGGACAGGTACTCATTTTAAAGTATTAATTAAGAACAGGGAAGAAGAGTTTTTCATACCCCTCCCGGGAGAGGAAAACTTATATAATGCCTTGGCGGCTCTATCCTGTGCCCTGCACCTGGGGATAACTCCTGAAGATATAAGGGAGGGATTAAAAGCCCCTCATCTGACGGGTATGCGACTGGAAATAACAGAAACTCCCCGGGGAATAATCCTGGTTAATGATGTTTACAATGCCAACCTGTCTTCTACCAGGGCATCATTAAAAACCCTGGCCATGGTAGGAAAGGGCTCACGTTTAATAGCCGTTTTAGGGGATATGCTGGAGCTTGGTTCTATCAGGGAAAATTCTCACCGGGAAGTAGGAAGTTTTGCCGCCCGGCTGGGGGTTGATTACTTTCTGGGTTTGGGGGACTCAATGCTTTTAGCGGTGGAAGGGGCAAAGGAAGAGGGCCTTGAAAATTCGTGGCATTTTTTAGATCACAGGGAGCTTTGTAAAGTGCTGGAGGAGGTAGTTAAACCCGGAGATTGTATTCTGGTAAAGGGTTCCCGGGGAATGAGGATGGAAAAAGTAGTAGATTTTCTAAAAGATGGAGATCGGGGAGAATAAGTTAAATGAGAGTTGAACTGTATCAGACTATGCTGATTGCCTTTTTGATAAGTCTTGTAAGTGGCCCTTTTATAATATATGCTCTGCGAAAAATTAAGTTTGGGCAACAGGTTAGATCTGATGGTCCTAAAAGCCATTTAAAAAAATCAGGGACCCCTACCATGGGAGGAATAATATTTCTTCTTTCTTTTATAATAACTTCAGCATTTCTGGTACCTAAAACCTTAAATTTTTTTCTTATATTATTTATTATCCTGGGTAATGGAGGAATTGGTCTCATTGATGATGTTTCTAAATTTACCCATAAACGTTCTTTAGGCCTTAAGGCCAGAAATAAGCTTATATTACAAGTAGTAATGGTCCTCCTTCTCTTTATAATTTTATGGCAGCAGGGGCACAGCCATACCGTTGAAATTCCTTTTGGTGGTCCTGCCCTGGACTTGGGCCTTTTTTATCCCTTTTTCATGATTCTTATTATAGTAGGTTCTTCCAATGCTGTAAATCTTACCGATGGCCTGGATGGGCTGGCAGCAGGCACTGCTATTATTAGTTTTCTGGCATATTTATTCATTTCATTAAATCAAGGAATGGAGGATATTGCTTTTGTTTGTGCAGTGCTGGTGGGGGGCTGCTTTGGATTTTTAATATTTAACTTCCACCCGGCTAAAATATTTATGGGAGATGTGGGTTCCTTATCCCTGGGGGCAGCCCTGGGGACCCTGGCAA
>SKLX01000132.1 GCA_007121375.1 Bacillota bacterium
CAATACAGGAAAAGCACCATACCTGTACTCATAAAACTTTTCAATCAAATGATTTATACTAAAACCACCATCAATAGTCTCAACTTCTTTACTCATTACGTCTTCCACCTTAATTCCCGAAAGAGATTCCTTTAAGGCAACTTGACTGTAGCTTGACTGGCCTGCCTGGTATAAAAGCCACCCTATCAAAACATACCATAATCCCCAGATTGATCCCAGGGCAAAGATAATAATAAAACCAAAACCCATGGCAAAAAATGCAAGTACACTGCCTGCCGTTACTGCTATACGGGTGGCAAGCAAAAGGTTATCTTTAAATAGCCATATAACCCCCCTGAGGACCCTGCCCCCATCCAGAGGAAAGGCAGGAATCATATTAAGAATTCCCACAACAAAATTTATCCTTGATAAAAACCCAGCCCCCGCCGTTACTGCCTGTCCTTCCGGCAGGGCCAGGTATATTAGACCAAAAATAACACCCAGGATAATACTTGTTAAAGGACCTATAATGGCTATTTTCAACTCAGAAGCAGGCTGGTCCGGCTCCTTCTTCATTTGAGCAACCCCACCAAAAATAAAAAGGGTTATTTTATTTATGGGAATCCCCTCTTTTATAGCCATCAGGGAGTGGGCATATTCATGAATTAAAACAGAAGCAAAAATGAGTAAGGTAACTACTATTCCCAGGGTCCAGTAAGTAGTAAGGTCCACCCCGGGCAAAGCCTCAGGAAAGTAGTGCTCAGATAAGGTAAAGCTAAATAAAAAAAACACAATAAACCAGCTTATATCAAGTTCTACATCTATACCAAAAATTGTAAATATTTTTATGGCATTGCGAAACAAGTAACTTCCCCCTTTATTTATATAAATTTAAATAAAAATATTATACAGGACAACTGATTATACCTGCAAAAAATGATATAAAATATTAAGTATCAATTATTGTTAAATAAGCAGATTTAACTAAAAGAATAGCATCCTCCGCCTTGTCTCTTTCTTCAACCTCTCCAATCATCCTTAACCCTATGCCATGCTTTTCGGCCAGAGCCCGGGCACCTTCATTTAAGAATATGTAGCAGTAATACTTTCCCAGTTTATCTATCAGCCTGGAAGGAGGGGAATTACTACCCCGAGTAGCATAAATGATCACTGGTTTTTCTTTGAGATTAATTCCCTGGGACTCTAAGCTAAATAACTTTTTATTCTCTTCAAAAACCGCTTCGGAAAAAGTATTGGCAATATAAACATGAACCCCTGCAATCACTTCATCTTTTGTATATCCAGCCACCTGTAAAATTCCCATACTATCTCTCCCAAACCTTTTAATTAAAATAAAATGACCACTTCTTGGTGGTCACCTCTGAAGCTAAAAAGCTTCTTTTCTAATGGTGCCGGAGACCGGAATCGAACCGGTACGGACAATTGATTGTCCGAGGGATTTTAAGTCCCTTGCGTCTGCCTGTTCCGCCACTCCGGCTTGTTTGGAGGCGACACCCGGATTCGAACCGGGGAATAAAGGATTTGCAGTCCTCTGCCTTACCACTTGGCTATGTCGCCTTAATAAATGGAGCGGAAGACGGGATTTGAACCCGCGACCCTCGCCTTGGCAAGGCGATGCTCTACCACTGAGCTACTTCCGCATGGTGGCGAGACGCGGAATCGAACCGCGGACACGCGGATTTTCAGTCCGCTGCTCTACCGACTGAGCTATCTCGCCTGGCGGAGCTGACGGGACTTGAACCCGCGATCTCCGGCTTGACAGGCCGGCATGTTAACCACTACACCACAGCTCCTCAATTATATGGTGGGCGAAACAGGGCTCGAACCTGTGACCCCCTGCTTGTAAGGCAGGTGCTCTCCCAACTGAGCTATCCGCCCTGGCACTTCTATAGTATACACAATGGAAATAAAAAAGTCAATGATTTAAAAGCACTGTTAACCTTGACGGTAATCAAAATTATAACAGATTAACAAAGAAAAAACAAGGGGGGCTCACCCTTATAAGATGAGGTTAAATCAAGGTTTTTTCTTCTGTAGAAGTATAATATATCAGGCTTTGAAGGTCAATGGTTAAATCCGTATTGTGAACATGGACAGTATCTGGAACATTAATTTTGGTGGGAGCAAAATTTAAAATTGCTGTTATACCTTCATTAATCAGTTGATCTACTACTGATTGAGCTTCCCTGGCTGGAACAGTTAAAATTGCAACCCTAACGTTATATTTTTTAATAACCTCAGGTATCTTATCCAATTTCTCTATAATTAAGTCTTCAACTTCTTTGCCTATTTCTTCCGGGTTAACATCAAACATTCCCACCACCCGGATATAAGGATTTTTAGTTATATTATAACGTCCAAAAGCTTTTCCCATGTCTCCAGCTCCTACCACAATTACATTAGTTTCTTTATCCAGGCCTATGATTTTTAAAAGTTTTTCCCTTAGATAAACAGCATTATAACCTGTTCCCCGGGTACCGAAAGCACCAAAAAAAGCCAGGTCTTTTCTGATTTGTTCTGCCGTAAATCCCGTCTGGCTGCTTAAAGTTCTGGAAGAAATTATTTCAACATCCTTCTTGATTAAATTATCCAGTATCCTCAAGTAAACAGGAAGGCGCCTGATTATTGAGGAGGGGGCATTGCGCCGTGGCATTAAATGTGCCTCCTTCATGTTATTCTAAAATATACAATACCCAAACAATCTAAAAGCTTGACAAATTAATAGTACCTCTTGATTATAAAGGATGCAATCGACTCCAGACGACTTTTAAAAGGACTGTCTGAAAAAATCTGCAGGTTCCTTTCAGCAGCGTGGGCATACTCCTCTGCCAGGCCATAAGCTTTCTCAAAAGCTC
>SKLX01000056.1 GCA_007121375.1 Bacillota bacterium
ACACCGGGACTTTGCCCCCCGCTTAAATGAGAAGGTTAGCAATTTAATAAGTCAGATAACAGAGGACAGATATAAACAGGTAAAAATTAGCAAGGATATGGGAATAACTGTAATGACACCCGAAACAGGAAAACATGTAAATATTCATGAACTGAGTGGAGGAACTATTGACCAGTTTTATTTTTCCGCACGGTTAATGATCGCAGACCTGGTAACAGGTAACAGAAACTTACCCTTGATCCTTGATGATTCCTTTGTTCATTATGATAGAAAGAGACTAAGAGAAGCCTTAAAAACCATAGTGAATATAGCCAGGAACAGACAGGTAATACTATTTACCTGTCATTCCCGGGAAATTGATATGTTAAAGGAGATAAAAGGAAAATTTCAAATATTTAACCTGGAAGAACCAAGGCTTTTGTTCCTGGACAGGGTAAAGAAAAAGACTGAAAGGGTATAATTGAACAGTTACCTAACCTCTGCTACCTGCGGAGGTTGTTTTTTTGTTATAATTATTAGAAAAGATTAACATCATATCCTTTTTAAAATGGTTTTAGAAGCAGGGATTTGTAAAGTGCCTGGAAAATATATATAATATTATTAAGATGTAAATAAGTTTATCCTTGTTTGGTTAAAATTTTTATAAGGCATAATATTAAGAAGACCGGGAGGGTTTTCTAATGAAAATCGGAATATTTACCGATAGTTTTAGACCTTACAAAAGTGGTGTTGTTCGATCCATAGAAAGTTTTTCTAACCGCTTGACTTCCATGGGACATGAAGTATATGTGTTTGGTCCCCATTATCCTAGTTGTGAAAAGGAAGAAAGGGTTTTCCGTTTTATTTCTATTCCGGCTCCCACCCAACCCGATTTTACTATACCCATACCTATTTCCCTTAAACTGGGTAAAACTATAAGGGACCTGGGCATAGATATAATTCATGTCCAGTCACCTTTTTTGTTAGGCAGGTTGGGAGTAAAGTTTGCCAAAAGGTATAATATTCCCCTGGTTTTTACTTACCATACCATGTACGATCAGTATGTTCATTATGTTCCCTTTGGTACTTCTATTTCCAAAAGGTTTATACAAAAAATGGGAACCAGTTTCTGCAACCAGTGTGACCTGGTTATAGTTCCTACAGGTATTGTGGAGGATCACTTGAAAAGGCTTGGAGTGAAAGCTCCTGTAGCAAAAATATCTACGGGAATAGATATTGAAGAGTTTGATAAGGTGGATTCCTCCTGGCTCCGGGAAAATTACCAGTATAATAAAGATGAAACCCTTCTCCTTCATGTGGGACGTATGGGCAAGGAAAAAAATATTCCCTTTCTCTTAAAGGCCTTTAAAAAAATATTAAAGGAAGAACCGGGAGCTCGCCTGGTCATTGTTGGCGGAGGCCCTGAAGAAAATACATTACAAACCCTGGTAAAGGATATGGAATTAGGGGAGTATGTGCGTTTTACGGGATTGCTTCCCCGTAACCGGGTTATAGATGCCTACGCTGGAGCAGATATCTTTGTCTTTGCTTCTTTGACGGAAACCCAGGGCCTGGTTCTTTGCGAAGCAAAGATGGCAGGACTTCCCCTGGTTGCCATAAAGGCTCTTGGTGCTGCGGAAATGGTAGAAGATAATGTAGATGGCTTTCTTACCAATAATTCCCTTGATGAATTTGTAGATAAGACTTTACTACTGATAAAAGACAGGGATTTAAGGACAAGGATGGGGAAAACCGCCAGGTCTAATGCTGAAGAGATGTCTTCCCAAAATCAAACCATTAAGCTTTTAAGTGCTTACCAGAGCTTGCTGGGAAAGAAGGAAGATGATTTCCAAAAAAGTCTTTAAATAAGTATTAATTACTGGTGGGTGATTTATGAAGGTAACAATACTGGGTAAATATGGTCCTTATCCTCCAGCGGGGGGAAGCTGTTCCGGTTACCTGCTGGAGGGGGAAAATACTAAAATATTGCTGGATTGTGGGAATGGGGTATTTAACCGCTTGCAAAAACATATACCCCATGAAAGCCTGGATGCCGTTGTGATTTCCCATTTACACTGGGATCATGTGGCAGATCTTTTTATTTTTCGCTACGCAGTGGAAAGGTCTTTGGTCCTGGGTAAGAGAAAAAGGCCTTTAGAAGTTTATACTTTAACAGAACCCTGGGAGGTTTATTCCTTCCTTCCCTTTTTGGATGCTGTAGAAATAAAGCCTTTAAACAGGTATGGGGATATAAGGCTGGGAGAGTTTAAACTTACTTTTTTGCCTACTGTACATTCTAAGCCCTGCTGTGCTGTTAAAGTAGAAAAAGAAGGAAAAACTATGGTTTATTCGGGTGATACGGAATATTTTGAGGGTCTTATTGATTTTGTTGGCAGCAGCCATTTATTTTTATGCGAGGCAAATTTTTTAGCCCGGGACCTTAATTTAAACCGTTCCAATCACCTTGCATCCTTCCAGGCAGCCCAGATTGCCCGGGAAGGGGGAGTAAAAAGCTTGAAACTGACTCACCTTCATCCTGAAAATCCTGTTGAAGAAGTCCTGTCTGAAGCCCTGGAAGAATTTAGCAGGGCAGAGCTGGCAGAAGAGAATGAAGTTATTATTTTATAAGATATCGGGAGATTTATATGAGTGTTTTATGTTATTTACAAGGAAAATTTATACCCCTGGAAAAAGCACAGGTTGCTGTTAATGATAGGGGTTTTCTTTATGGAGACGGGCTTTTTGAAACTATTCCCGTCTATGAAGGAAATCCCTTTTATGCTGAAGAGCATCTACTTCGCCTCAGTGAAGGGGCTGATATCATGGGATTGCCCTTTAATTACGAAATTTCCTCCCTGGAAGAAATCCTGAAG
>SKLX01000210.1 GCA_007121375.1 Bacillota bacterium
ACTGATATGCAGGTTAAAGAATTGGAGGAGGGAATTAAGCTACAGATTAACGCCAATTCTTCCCTGGATTTACCCCGGGTATCGAGATTGCACAGCCCTTCTCGTTTAGCCTTTGATTTTTCAGGAATACTAGCCAGCGATGAAGAAATAACTCAAATTGATGTTAATTCTAATCCCCTGAAGGCCTTTCGGGCAGCCCAGTTTGAAGAAGAGACGGTAAGGATTGTGGCCGATCTTCAGGAAGACCTGGTTCATTCAGCTATAAAAAAGAACGACGGCAAAACTATCGAAATTACTTTTAAGCCCGTTTTTCCCCTGGATAAGACGGTGTTCATAGACCCTGGACACGGTACTTTAAGGAGTGGAAATGATACTGACCCGGGAGCGATAGGCCCTTCGGGACTTACGGAACGGGAAGTGAATATAAATATTTCCCTTGAACTGGGAGAAATCCTTTTAAACAAAGGCTATTCCGTTGTCTTTGCCCGGGAAAATGTTACCAGTCTGGCCAATGATGAAAGGGGCCAGGCGGCCAGTATGTGCGGTGGAGTTTTTGTAAGCGTTCATGCCAATGCCCATCCTAACCGGGATATTATGGGCACGGAAACCTTCTACCCGGGAACCCGGAACGGCGCCTCCCAGGAACATATTGCTACTTCAAAGGACTTAGCCACAGAAATACAAAATGAGCTTATTACTTCCTTGCAGCGTCCTGACAGGGGAGTAAAGCAGGCCAATTTTGCAGTACTGCGAAACAGCCAGATCCCCGCTGCCCTAACGGAAGTCGCTTTTCTTTCAAACCCGGAAGAGGAAGAGCTTTTAAAGCAGGAAGATTTTCAAAAGGAAGCTGCCCGGGCTATAGCCGAAGGGATTCACAATTATTTTTTTAATAATAATTAAGTAAAGGAGATTGTATTATTAATATAGAAGATATTAACCTAAACATAAAAGGGGGGGTTATATGTCTGATAAAAGTTGTTTGGAAACTGTAGTGGATTTTCTTCCTGAAAAAATGAGAAAAATCATTGATGAGAATGTAAATCCCGATGAGGATATAAAAGCAGTAGTAAAAGGAATAAAGGGAGAAGCAGTTGCTGTAACCGATCAAGGCGTCCATATAATTAAAGAGGAAAAGGAACATTACCTTTTTCCTTATGATAAAATAAACAGAATAAGGGTATCAAGGGCAAACAGGGTTGGAAGGTTTGAATTGTTTGTGGAAGATGAAAACAAATATAAAGTAGAAAAGGATTCTGATGACTGCAGTTATGGCCCCGATAAATCAAAAAATGTGGTTAATTTTCCCTATAGTAAATTCCCCATGTTTCAGGTGGCAAAAAGATATGTAAGGAAGTACACTGGAGATTATGAAATAAAATATGATTTTAGCTAGCAAATTTTAAACGCTACTTTATGTGGCGTTTTTACTTTTTTAGTATTTTATAGTATAATTGTACACAAATACTACATAAAGGAGGGTTCAGTAATGCCTATCTATGTCCTGTTGAGTCGTTTGACCGATGAGGGATGTGAGTCTATTAAGAAGAACCCGGAGCGTATCAAGGAAGTTAATCAGGAAGTAGAGGAAATGGGTGGAAAGGTTCTTTCCCAGTATGCCATCCTGGGGCCTTATGATTTCATCAACGTTGTGGAAGCACCCGATAACGAGACCATCTCAAAAATATCCCTGGAGCTGGCTTCCAGGGGAACGGTACGGATTAAAACTTTACCTGCCGTAGACCTGGAGAATTTCATTAGTAGATTTAAGTAAATAATTAAAAAAATAATATCGAGCTTCAATATAAAGGTCCTACCCTTATTTAAGGTAGGACCTTTACATTGGAACCATGTTAAAGAAACCTCTTAACAGGTTAATATTCCCCATTAAAAATTTTTTAGATAAAAAATGTTATTGCTTTGATGAAAATAATTGCTATAATAGCCATAGATTTAATAAAAGACTTTTTATTAGAAACGGGGGAAGATGTAACTTCTATGGGGAACAAGGTGGAGCAATTTCCCAGGTCAGCAGGCCCTAACATTGAAGAGGTTCTGGATAGTTTTTTGCATGAGGAGAAGAAAGGTCTTGCTTCCAGTTCCTTAAACCAATATTCTATTATTGTCGGTTTTTTGAGGGAATGCCTGAACAGCTGCGGCTATCAATTTTTAGAAGAAGATGAATATCATCTCTGGAAAAAGTTATCACGTAATAAAAAAAAGGGTAGAGAGTTTTGCCAGATATTTGGTCCCGATAAAATTCCGGAAATAATTGATGATTTTTTAAGCTATTTTATGCTAAAATTATGCTGCGGCAAAAATATGATTATTGCTTCCGGGCGGGTAATCAAAAGACTTGGTTTGTGGCTTAAGGAGAAAAAGTACATAGCTTATGAAGAATCTTCCATGATGGTAGAGATGGGAGAACTGGCGGTGAAGGAACTTCCCCTGGTAAAGGAGTTTGAAGAAAAACTTTTTCGATTGGTGGAAAATATTACCTTGCCCCAGGGAGAGGAAAAGATTGAAGATGTTTTTCTTATTAAAGAGATAGAAGGAAACCGGGTTTATCTTTCTGCTACGGAAATAAACCGGAGCCCAATTGCAGTAGAACTGTCTGCCGATCTAACCAGGCTTTGTAAGCCCGGCTGGATGGTTTATCTACATGTTATGAGAACCCCCCATGGATGGCGTATTTCCATGACGGGAGGGGTAGATCCCTGCCTGGGGGGAAGGATTTGATAGGGCATAAGGATGGACATTTAATAAATGGCTTGTTTTAAAAAAAAGAGGTGGAAAATTCAGTGGGCCAAATAAAAGAAGGAAG
>SKLX01000178.1 GCA_007121375.1 Bacillota bacterium
GAGATTTGACCAGGGATTTTAATATGGATTTGGTATATTCGGGAGGAAACCTGTTAGTAAAGTTGCGGGGAGAGCTGGATCATCCGGCGGCAAATAGTTTTCGCTCTAAAATTCAACCCCTCCTGGAAGAGGGAAAAATAGATAACCTGGTAATAAACATGGAGGGCCTGAATTTTATAGACAGTTCAGGTATTGGTGTAATCCTGGGACGGTACAATTACTTACAAAAAAAGGGTGGAAAAGTAAAGGTATGCAACCTGGAGCCTCAGGTTAAAAAAGTTTTTGATGCCACGGGTCTTTTTAGTATTATTAAAGAATATCCTTCAGAAAAAGATGCCCTGGAGAATTGATGAGGAGGTAAACTATGGAAAATTATATGAAATTGGAGATACCCGGCAAGCATCAAAATGAATCCTTTGCCCGGGTAGTGGTTGCAGCCTTTGCTTCTCAACTGGATCCAACCCTGGAGGAGGTCAATGATATAAAAACTGCCGTTTCGGAAGCGGTAACCAATGCCATTATTCATGGTTATGATGATAAAGAAGGCAGTATCTTAATAGAAGGAAGACTTTTTAAGGACATGATAGAGGTGGAAATAATTGATTTTGGAAAGGGCATAGAAAATGTGGAAAAGGCTTTGCAGCCTCTTTTTACTACCAGGCCTGAATTGGAAAGGTCGGGGATGGGTTTTACCATTATGGAAAAGTTTATGGACAGGGTGGAAGTAATATCTGAAAAAAGCCGGGGAACCAGGGTAAAAATGGAAAAAGAAATAACTAAAAAAGAAGGTTATATGACGGGAGAGTAAGGGGGAATGAAAGACCTTATAAAAAAAGCTAAAAAAGGAGATATTCCTTCCCGGGAAAAGATCCTTCAAGAAAATATCCCCCTGGTGAAAATGCTTATAAATCGTTTTAATTATCCTCCGGGAGAAAAAGAGGACCTCCTCCAGGTAGGTTGTATGGGTTTGTTAAAGGCGGTAGATAAATTTGACATGGATAGGGAGGTTAGCTTTTCAACCTATGCAGTACCGGTAATACTGGGTGAAATTCGTATGTACCTGCGAAAGGATGGCTTTGTTAAAGCAAGCAGGTCCTTAAAAGAATTATCCCGACGGGTTAAAGAAAGAAAGGAAATCTTTTTGAAAACTTGGGGGAGGGAGCCTTCCCTGGGAGAGCTGGCAAAGGATCTTCATACCACCAGGGAAGACATTATCATGGCCCAGGAGATCAACCAGGCACCCCTTTCCCTGGATTATAATCCCCTTCAAAGGGGAGAAGATTATTTTTTATCCTGGGAACCAGATAATTTTCAGGACACTTTAATAAACCGGATGACTTTAAAAGAAATTCTTAGCTCTTTAGAGGGAAGGGAGCGGCAGATAATAATTCTGCGGTTTTTTGAGGAAAACACCCAGCAGGAGATAGCAAATAAACTGGGAATTTCCCAGGTACATATTTCCCGCTTGGAAAAAAAAATAATATCCAGGCTTAGAGAAGCTTTTGGGTAGGGCCCGTAGATTTAAGGCCCCCTCCAAAAGTTTTTATTTTAATAAAATATTAATTTTGAAGCATACTAAAACCTAAAAGTAAAGGTGATTTAATGTTAAATAATATTACTAAAGACCAGGTAATAACCCTGGCAGCAGGCATTCTTTTACTGGTTATGTTATTCCTGGCCTGGTATTTTATATTGAATCCTTCAGAAGAAGGGCAGCCAAGCCGTTCCCGCAAGGTATGGTCCCAGGAAGAGGAAAGGGAGGATGTATGTTTGTATGGCGGAAAATACAATTTATATGTGTTTAAGTTCCCAGGTCAGCCTGGATACAGTCGATAACATTACTATTGGTCATATAGGAGAAATCCAGGGAGATAAGATCTACAAGGAGGGGGTTTCAGAGATTCCTTTAAAACTAAATTTCAAAAGAGGAGAAAACAAAAAGGTTTTATCTTCCCTTTTCCTGGTAGGGCTGATAAAAGTTTATTATCCTGATTTAGCAGTACAGGTTGTGGGTTCTCCCGATACGGTAATAAAAATCCGGGATAAGGAGGGATCTGCTCCAGGTATCCCCGGGCTTATTTCCCTGGTTCTGGTAAGTATCCTTCTTTTTATAGGTTCGGCCATGGCAATAATGAATTTTCACGCTGATGTTGACATGCCTACCGTTCACCAGCAAATTTTTACTATGCTCACCCCTGGAGAAGATAAAAGTCCCCTTCTCTTACAAATTCCCTACTCTTTGGGAATAGGCCTGGGAATGCTTGTATTTTTTAATCACCTTTTTAAAAAAAGGCTTAGTAAAGAGCCAAGTCCTTTAGAAGTAGAAATGTTTTTATATGAAGAAAACGTTAATAAGTATTTAAGGGCAAGCCAGAGGGATAACAGGGAATAAGGTTTTTTGATATGGGTAAAATAATACTACTTATGCTTATTGGATTTGCCGAAGGCCTTGTGGTAGGGACTGCCCTGGTGGCTTTTTTAATTCTCCTGGATATAGTTCCCCGCCTGTCTCAGCTGACGGGAACTTATGGGCATTGCAAGGTATATGAATTTTTGATTATCGCAGGTGCAGTAGCCGGGTCCCTGGTAGTTCCTCTAAACCTGATGGTTCCGGTTCCCATCTTTATAATAGTTATAGCCGGCCTGTTTATGGGTATTTTTGTAGGACTGCTGGCGGCGGCCCTGACGGAAGTATTGAACGTAATACCTATCATTTCCAGGCGTTTGGGAATGGACAGGGAAATATACCTGCTTCTTATGGCTCTTATCCTGGGTAAAATCACAGGTTCTTTATTATACTGGTTTATCAAA
>SKLX01000073.1 GCA_007121375.1 Bacillota bacterium
AATGTCTGCTATATGAAGAAGGATTAATTTAACCAATCCGATTCATATTCATCTCTAAAAACTTTCGGGAAACATTTCACTGAGGGTAACCAGCTGAAAACCCCTTCCCCTCAATTAATCAATAATAAGGGGTAAAGCCTCAACATCCCCTCATGACCCATGTTATGAGCCCTCTCCCATATGGTAGGATACTTTTCCACCGGAATGCTTTGGTAATATTCGACAAAAAGCCTTTAATTTCTTCTTTTTTTAATTCGACGAAGCCTAAACCCTTTCCTTTTTCCTGATAATCCTTTAAAATAGTTAATATTAACTATTCAAAGGAAATTTACCTTGTTTGAAGAATATATCCTGGTATACGGATTACCACAGATTTAAAAGAAATGTTGTCAGGTGACTGCCATGAAAAAAATGTTTGAATCAAAATCTTTTCAGTTCGGGGTCTGGATCCTCCTGGTTTTTTTAATCATACTAATCGGCACACAAATTTCCTTTATATTCAGGCCTCTTATAATTATTTTTAATACCCTGTTTTTTCCCTTTTTAGTTTCTGGGTTTTTGTATTTTTTGGTGCACCCTTTTGTAGATTGGGTGGATAAAAGAAAAGTCCCCCGGGGAGCAGCTATAGCCTTTATATATCTTCTTTTCTTCGGCCTCATAATTCTTTTAACTGTCCTGGCTTTCCCCCTTCTTCAAAGGGAAGTCACCAGGCTAATAAACGACATTCCGGACATCATAAACCAGCTAAATGAAATGCTTGTAGCCCTCCAGGACAGCCCTATCATTGCCCGCCTGCTGGAGGAAGAACCTGAGCTTATTGAAAGAACCGCCCAACAGCTTACGGGTTTTTTAGACAATCTTATTTCTCTGATCATACAAAATATTGCTACTTTTATTGAGTTTGCGACAGATTTATTTATCGTGGTAGTTGCCGTTCCCTTCATATTATTTTACATGCTTAAAGAAGGACACCGCTGGCCGGAAGTATTTTTCCGGTACATTCCCGAAAAACACGAGAAGGCAGTTCAAAACACCTTAAGGGAAATGAACTGGGCCATAGGTTCCTATATCCAGGGAATTTTTCTGGTGTGTATAGGAGTAGGGATTATGGCTTACATTGGTTTTATCATTATAGGTATAGATTATCCCCTCCTTTTAGCCATGTTCGCCATGCTGACCAACGTTATTCCCTTTTTGGGCCCTCTCCTGGGAGCCATACCGGCAGTAATTGTAGGCCTTCTCCATTCTCCCCTCATGCTGCTAAAGGTCATTATCGTTATGGTTATCGTACAGCAGGCTGAAAACCTCTTAATTTCTCCCCAGGTTATGGGAAAAAAACTGGCCATTGGACCCCTTACCGTGATTCTGGTGGTCCTGGTAGCTGGAAGGATTGCGGGTTTCTTGGGCATGATACTGGGCCTACCCACATATGTTATTTTAAAAATCGTCGTCAATCATCTTTATACATTTTTTCAAACTTCTTTAAAGAAACAATAAGGGTTATGTGGAGTCATCTAATTTAGAGTTATTAATAAACCCACAAGGAAGGTGTCCTGATTTGATTAAAATTTTATTCCTGGTTTTGTTTACTCTCTTTTCTGTTATGGGAGGAGGCTGCTTAACCCAGCATGTACCTGAAGGAACCACCCTGGAGGGGGTAGACATCTCTGGACTGACCCAGGAGGAATATGAGGAAGCCAGAGATGAAATAGCCCAGGAATGGAATGACCGGGAAATAGAGCTCAGGGCTGAAAACCAGGAAAGAGTGGTTAAGGTCCGGGACCTGGGCATAGTCTTTTTTTTCGAAAACGACAGGATTATGGAAGAGGCGGGAGATTACCTTTTAGAATGGAACTACTGCCCGGAGACTATTGAAAACAAAATTGAGGAGATATTTACTGTAGTCCTGGAAGAACCAGAAAACGCAGAGCTGGTTGTTGACTCAGAACCCCGAATAATTGAACACCAGGAGGGGGAAGGGATTCCCCTGGAAGAGTCTGTACAGATCATAGGAGAAAATGCCAAAGAAGATGTCATTGAACTCCCCTTAGAAACTCTGCTGCCGGAAGTAACCACTCAGGATATTAAAGACCTGGGGATTAAAGAAAAAATTGCATCCTTCACCACCGAGTTTGATACAGGAAGGGTAAACAGATCCGATAACATTGCCCTGGCAGGAAGCAGTGTCGACCACATCATGCTAAAACCAGGGGAGGTCTTCAGTTTCAACGAAACGGCCGGCCCCTACTCCTCCGACAGGGGTTTTAAGTCAGCCCCCGTCTTCAGGCAGGGAGAGGTCATTACCGGAGTAGGAGGAGGAGTATGCCAGGTATCCTCCACCCTTTATAATGCGGCCCTGTTATCGGGCCTGGAAATCGTGGAAAGATATTCCCATTCCCTGCCTGTGTGGTATGTCCCCCTGGCCCGGGATGCCTCCGTCTCTTTCGGTGGAGGTGATTTAAAGTTTCAAAACTCCCTTAATAATCATGTCTATATCCGCATGACCACAAACAAAGAAAGGGGAACTATCACGGCAGATTTTTTTGGAACAAAAGAAAAGGATGTGGAAGTGGGTTCCCGGATTGAAAAGAGGATATCCCCTCCCCTTGAAGAAAAAGAAGTGGAAGGCATAGAGGAAAAGAAGGTTATAGAGGAAGGTAAAGACGGCTTCGAGGCCATAAGCTGGAGAATTGTAAACGGAGAGAGGGAAAACCTGTCCCGGGATCACTACCAGCCTGTGAAAAGGGTAGTAGAAATCCCTGCGGAGGAGGAAAAGCCTGAAGAGGAAGAAGATAAAGAGGAA
>SKLX01000049.1 GCA_007121375.1 Bacillota bacterium
AAAGATAATTCCTACGGATAAAAGAAAATTTATCCAAAAAAGTCTCAGGATTAAGAGTTCTTACACTCTGGAAGAAGTTTGTGAAAAAATTAAAAATTCTGCAGGTAAGGAGGCTAGGAAAAATAATATTTTCCGTTTTTACCTTAATGGAGAATCCGATGAGTCTTTGGGTTTGAACAAGGATATCATAAGAGATAAATTAAAAGATGATTTTTTCTTTCTGGATATAAAAGATAAAACAGTGCCTGATTATGACCTGGAGGAAATAATCAGGGAAAATTTACATTCGGCCCTGGGAATATATGCTTTGAAAATGAAAGAAGAAATGGACAGGGCAGACGGCAGGGAAAAGGAAATCCTGGAAAATTCCCTATATTACGGACTGGAGGCCCTGTTAGGAAAGAAGGTGGAATTAAGATGATAATAAGTAGCCTGCATTTAAAAGGCTTTGGTAAGTTCAAAAACAGGGAAATATATTTTAAGGAGGGCTTGAATGTTTTATTCGGCCCCAATGAAGCAGGAAAAACAACTTTACAAAAATTTATCGAAGGAATGTTATTTGGTTTTAAAAAGCCATATAAGAGTCGCCGGGTATTTACTCCAGAGATACAGTCCTATCAGCCCTGGGAATCGGAGGTTTATGCCGGTGTTATGGAATACCAGGTACAGGGTAAAAAATACCTGGTTGAAAGGGATTTTAATAAAGATGAAGTAATGATCAGAGATTCTATTACAGGGGAGGATATAACAAATAGCTTCAGTCAGCACAAAGGAACTAAAGAATATAATTTTCCCGAAGCCCACATGAATATTAACAGAAATATATTTTGTAACACCATCAGTATAAGCCAGGGCCAGTGCGTAAGTGATGAGGATCTTGCCAGGGAAGTAAGTACAAAACTGTCTAATATCAGTTATTCAGGCAGGGGTGATATATCAATTCGCAAAGCTTGCATGGAGCTTGAAAAGGTTTTAAAAGAACAGATAGGTTCGGAAAATGCTCCCAAGAGCCCTCTGGGGATTTTTAAAAAGCAGATTGAAGACTTAGAAGAGGAAAAAGCTGAAGTTGAAGGAGTTTTAAATAAAGTTAGAGGTTTTGAGGCAGAGATGGCTCAAATCAGGCCATTAATTATGGGTAACCTGGAAAAGAAAAGAAAGAAAGAAGAGGAGATTAAGCTATTTAATCATTACTTGCAGGCAAAAAAGTTAAAGAGTGTCAAAGAACAGGAACAAAAAATATCTAAAATTAATAAACACATTTTCGGTATGGAAAAGTACAGGTATTTCCCTCTCCAGCAGAGGGAAAGAATCATAGAGATTAGAGAGGCCGTTAAAAATCTGGAAAACAACCTGGAGGAGATAAACCGGGTCCTTAAGAAACAAAGGGAGATGAAAAAGCAGCCCCAAAAATATGTTGAAAGGTATAACTTCTGCCGTGACTTGAATATGGAGTCTGCTTCTTATATAACCAGGGATTATGCTTTATACAAATCTTTACAGGAGCAGGTTGTACATAAGGAAAAACTGGCAGAAACCCTGGAAAAGAAATTCCAGGATATAAATATTGAACTTAAAAAGGATTTTTGGAACAGTTCAAGTGAAAGGGATCTTTACCGGGCAGAAAAGATAGAAGAAGAAATAAACCAGCTGAAAAATTCACCTATAAAAAATAAAATAGATTTAATGGAAGAAAAAAGAGTTTTTTTAAAAAAAGAAATAAAAAACACTAAAAATCTTATTATGGCGGTCTCAATATTGTCAGGCACTTTATTAATCCCCACAGTTCTTTTTCACCCCCTTTCTATTCTCATGATGGTAATTCCTGCCTACCTTTCTTATGGGATTTACAAAAACAGGAGATTTTATTACAAGGATTTCAAAAATGTGGAGAATGAAATAGAAAAGCTAATTAATATGGATTGGGAAGAACAGGAAAAAATAAATAAAGTAGAAAATGAACTAAAGGAACTCCTGAAGAGAAATAAGGTGGTAACAATCAGAGACTTGCGGGTAAAAATAAGTCAGTATGGAGTTCTCCTTTCAGAAAAGGATAGATTAGAGAGGGATTTAAGGCTTGCCAGAAGAGAAATTAAGGACCTTTTCAGCAGGCTCAGGGAACTGGAAAATGAAATTACAGGCATTTTAAAAAGTGCATCTCTTTGGAAGGAAGGAGAAGAAATTAGCGAGGAAAAGGTGGAAGAATATAAAAACCGCATAAGTAATTTCCAAAGCACCTTTAACCTTTTGCAAAACCTGGAGGAAAAGATAGAGGAACTGGAAGAGAATCGTCTTAAGATAGAAAAAGAAATTAATGAGTTAAAGGAAGAGGCAGACTATATTTATATTTCTGCCGGGGTTAAAAGCTTTGATGAATTTATGGAAGGATGTAAAAGGAACAGAGAGATAGAAATACTATTAGAACAAAGGAAAAAATACGAAGAGGTGTTAGAAGCAGTTCTGGAAGGGACTTCTCTCCAGGAATTAAAAAGGGTAGACCTGTCAGTGCTGGATTCCCCCAAAATTCAGGAGGAGGTAACAGAAGAAACTATAAACCGGAAACAAAAAGAACTGGAAAAAATAAATGAGGACTTATCCAGGGCCAGGAGTAGACACGGGGAGTTTGAAGCCAAGATTGAGGCAGCCTGCAGCGGTTACCCTTCCTTATCGGAAATAGAGGAAGAATTATCTATAAAAAGGGAAGAAAGGGATTACCTGCAACAGCAGGCCTCTGCTTTAAGGACAGCAGTTAAAATGATAGAAATAGTAGCCAGGGATATACA
>SKLX01000053.1 GCA_007121375.1 Bacillota bacterium
TAATCCGGAGACTTTTTTGGATAAACTTTCTTTTAGCCGTAGGAATTATCTTTACATTAACTCCCTCCTTGTTGAGGGTGCCTACCAGAACTCCATGTTCCCCGTGCTCTCCGAAGCTTAATGGTTCCGGGCTTCCAGCATAATGGGCTACTATTTTTCCTTTAGCAGGAATCCTGTGAAACTGATGAATATGCCCTAAAGCAACATAATCACCCTTACAATTTCTTAAATCATTCTCACTGATAGGCAGGTAAGTTGATTCCCCCAGGCAGCCGAAAGTGTCTCCATGGAGCATGATCAGATTAAACTCCCTGGGAGAATCTATATTAAGATCCCTCAAAAGGGGCCTTTTGATTTCCCACTGGTTCCACCCCAGGCCGTAAACCCTCAAGTCTAAGCCAGGAAAATCTATATGTTCCCAGTTTTCCTTTAAAAAAATATGTACATTTTCCGGCCAGGGAAAGGTCCGATAATAGGAATCAGGAAGGGCGGGGTCATGATTTCCGGGAGTAATAATTACCTTTACCCGGGGTATCCTTTGAAATAGTTTCTTCAAAAACCTCATTAAAGCCTTGGTTGAGTTCTGGTGCTCA
This sequence comes from Bacillota bacterium, assembly GCA_007121375.1. Taxonomy (GTDB): domain Bacteria; phylum Bacillota; class Dethiobacteria; order SKNC01; family SKNC01; genus SKLX01. The sequence continues at coordinate 594 of SKLX01000053.1, forward strand.
AATAAATCACCTGTTATCAAAAGCAAATCCACTTTTTCTTCACTGGCAATTCTGATAATATTGCTAAAAATATCTTTTAGCTCATTCCGTCTTCTCCTGGCAAAGTCCTGGGTAAACCCCATGTTCTTAAAAGTATACTCCAGGTGGAGATCTCCCGTCTGCAAAAACTTAATCTCTTTCAATGTTTATGCCTCCCCATTTATTATATTTAATGTAAAATATATCCTTGTTTATATTCTTCCTCTCTCCTTTAATTCCTGCCAAATATTAGAACAAATTTAAAATTTTTCGACATTTCTGCAATAAAAAAACCCCTCCTTTTATTAAATAATAAAGGGGGGTTACAACTTTATTACACCTAAAGTCCCAGGCTTTTCATCAGGGCCTTGGCCTTGTCCAGGGTTTCCTGGTATTCCTTTTCCGGTTCCGAGTCGGCCACAATACCTCCTCCTACCTGAAAATAAGCCCTGTCGTTTTTGATAATAAAGGTTCTAATAACAATATTAAGGTCAGCGTCACCGTTTAAAGTTATATAGCCTATGGAACCGGTGTATATGCTTCTTTTTAACCCTTCCAGTTCATCTATAATTTCCATGGCCCTAATTTTGGGAGCCCCAGTGATGGAACCTCCAGGAAATGAAGCTTCCAGTAAGTCCACCACACCTTTGTCAGAAGGTAAAACACCTTCTACGGTTGAAACCAAATGAAAAACAGTGGCATAAGCTTCCAAAGTAATGAGTTCGGGCACCTTTACCGTCCCTGGCAGGCATACCCTTCCCAGGTCATTCCTTTCCAGGTCAATAATCATTACCAGTTCTGCCCGGTCCTTTTCACTGTTCAATAGTTCTTCCTTTAACTCATTGTCTCTTACAGGATCGCTGCTCCTGGGCCGTGTACCTTTAATGGGCCTGGTTTCAACTTTTTTATCCGACAGGCGCATGAATCTTTCAGGAGAAGCACTGGCTACCACTAATTCTTTAAAATTCAAATAGGATGCAAAGGGTGCAGGGTTAATATTTCTAAGCCTTATATACAGTTCCAGGGGTGGTATATCCAGGGGTGCTTCAAAACGCTGGGATAAATTAACCTGGTAAATATCACCCGCCTTAATATAATCTTTAGCTTTTTCGACTATACGGCAGTAACTATCTTTATTAAAGTTGGATTTTACCTTTAATTCCGTATTCTTTTCAAAATTCAGGTATTTTTCCTGGGGATTATCCAGCTGGATAGCTTTAATCTCCTGGTAAAATTTATCCATATTCTTACGGGCCAGCTCTTTGGCCTTATTCTCCCCGTCGGACAGACCAAGGGCACAAAGATAAGTCTTATTTAAAAGGTGGTCATGGGCATAAATTTTTTCATAAAAGGCCAGGTAACAATCGGGAAGCTTAAGGTCATCTAAACTGTTTACCGGCAGCTCCTCAATCTCTTCTCCCAGGTCATAGCCAAAATAACCAACCGCCCCACCGTTAAAGGGAGGCGCTTGGGAAGGAGGGGAAGTTATCATCTGAAAGGTATTCAAAAAATTTTTTAAAGAATTAAAGGGGTTATCCTTTTCTTCCCAACTTCCCTTTTCCCTGTGCCAGATATTGATCTTATCTCCCTTTGAAGAAAAAACAGCAAAGGGACGGGCACCCACAAAGGAAAATCTGCCAAGCTTTTCGGGATCCATACCACTGTCCAGGATAAAGCTGTAAGGTTCATCTTTATAGTAATAATATATATCAAAAGGTTGATGTGGCGATTCTATTTCTTTTACCTCCAGGGCTACCTTCTCTTTTAAAGCCACCTTCAACTTCATTCCTCCTTTCGTCTCCCGAAACTAAAAAGTTTTCTAAAATATCGTGACCATGCTCCGTTAAAATAGCCTCCGGATGAAACTGAACCCCTTCCAGGTTATACTCTTTATGTCTTACCCCCATGATTTCTCCCCAGTCGGTCCAGGCAGTTATTTCCAGGCAGGAGGGAAGCCTGTCCGAATCAAGGATTAAAGAGTGATAGCGAGTAGCCGTTAAAGGATTTTTAAGCCCTTTAAATACCCCCTTTTTGTTATGAAATATTTCTGAGTTTTTCCCATGCATCAAGCGAGGGGCACCCGTTACTCTTCCTCCAAAAGCCTGGCCAATACACTGGTGCCCCAGACATACTCCCATGATAGGAATTTTCCCGGAAAAATGATTTATCAGGTTCAGGGAGATTCCTGCATCGTCAGGAGTACCTGGCCCAGGGGAAATAATAATATGGTGAGGATTGAGATCTTCAATTTCCTTGAGGCTTATCCGGTTATTACGATAAACCATAACTTCTTCTTTCAATTCCCACAGGTACTGCACCAGGTTGAAAGTAAATGAGTCATAATTATCAATCATTAATATCATGATAACCCTCCTCCTTCTTCTTGCAAAAAATAAAACCAGCACATTTTGATAATGTGCTGGTTCGCATCCCAGCCTTTCGCGTCCTTTCAGTTGTATAACTTATGTAACCTTCCTGTCCTAAATTTTTTATTAAAGTATCATGAATGTTAAGAAGAGTCAATAATCTTCTAAAACCTTCCCGAGCGAATAATAGAAATTAAGAGCCAGAAACCCATGGCTCCCGCCACTATAAACCCGATTTCAGCCAAAGGTATTCTCCAGAGAATAGAATGTTCTATTCCCTGTACTATTAAAGAAAGGCCTACTATAAGGCTGGCCAGGACGATACTGAAAGCCAGGCGATTTATCATATGGTTTAAATTATTGAGAAATTCCCTCAGGTCCTTATGCTCCAGGGTAGCTTTAAATTGGCCATGTTCCATTATATTCATCAAGTCTGAAAGCTGGCGGGGCAAAGAACCCAGTATCTCTCCATATTCCTGAAGATTCTTGGAGATAGTCTTTTTTAAATAATCAAAGGTAAGCCTTCTCCTGGTAAGGTCCTTGCCAAAAGGTTCGGCTATTTCCATAAGACTCAACTGGGGAGCCAGGCGGGAAATTATGCCTTCTAAAATTATCATGGCTTTAGCCAGAAGAGTAAACTCAGTAGGAAGCTTGATTTTATAATCGAAGGCAATTTCTAAAAACTCCTTCATGGCCTCCCCCAGTTTAATTTTGCTCAAAGGCATACCATAGTACTTGTGCTGCATCCTTTCTATATCATGCCTTAACTCTCTGCGATTGATATCGGGGGGAGCTAAACCCAGGCTTAAAAAACTCCTTAAAATTGCTTCAGTATTCCATGATACCTGGGCTATAAGCATATCACCAAATTTTTCTTTAAGTTCATCATCTATTACCCCTACAATACCAAAATCCATAAGGACTATTCTCCCATCGGGAAAAACCATAACATTCCCCGGATGGGGATCCCCATGAAATACTCCGTCCACAAAGATTTGCTTGAAGACTACTTCACAAAGGGTAGTTACTACCTGTCCCGTATCCACATCCATTTTATCGAGTCTTTCGGAATCCGTAAGTTTAACTGCTTTAACATACTCCATGGTCAGAACCTTTTTGGTAGTATAGTCCCAGTAAACTTCAGGTAAATAAACCCTCTTGTCATTTTTGAAATTCCTGCGAAATATATCCAGGTTTTGACCTTCATTAAGATAATTAACTTCATTAGTAAGAATATCTTCAAACTCCATCACTTGATCCCTTAAATTGTACATAGTGGCCCAATCGGTATGCTTTTCCAGTAAGCGGGCCAGGTCATGGAGTATTTCCAGGTCCGTCTTTATAATTTCTTCTATATCAGGCCTTTGAACCTTGACCACCACTTCTTCACCACCGTGCAAAACTGCCCGGTGGACCTGTCCGATTGAAGCAGCAGCCAGGGGTTCAGCTTCAAAGGAAGAAAATAAATCTTCCAGGGTGTGCCCCAGTTCTGTTTCAATTTGTTTTCTGACATCCATAAAAGAAAAGGGAGGCACCTCATCCTGCAGTTTGGACAATTCTACGGTCCATTCTTTAGGAATTAAATCAGGACGGGTACTTAATAGCTGCCCCACTTTAATGAAGGTAGTTCCCAATTCTTCTATAGCCAGGCGAAGCCTTTTAGCCGTAGAGTCTTCCAGCTCCTCTTCGGGAGTAAACTTGCGGCCCCTTAAAAATTCTGTCAAACCTATTTGTTTAAATAAAAAATCAAATCCGTGCTTACCCAGGGTTTGAACCACATCCCGGTAGCGATGAAAGTGTTTATATCTTCTTTGAAGTTTCATGGGCACACCCCAATTCCTTTACTTGGACTCTAAAATCCCTTTCAATTCATCTATTTTTTCTTCCAGCCTGTTGATATCCTCTTTTGTAGCCAGATTAGCTTCACTGATGATATTGTTTAATTCAGTATTGATAGTTTCTTCTAAAACCTTCTTTTCCTTTTCTCCTTTGGCAACAAATTCATCTACCCAGGTTTGGGCTTCGTCCCTGTTTACTTCTCCCTTTTTCACCAAGGTTTCAGCTATCTCTTCTGCCCTCTCCTTGGTCATAGTTAAAGCACCCAAACCGAAATAAAAGGTTTTGTTGAAAAAATCACTCATGCTCATTATAAACTCCTCCTTTGTATTTTGATTATTTTTTTACCATTATTCCTCTACTTACCCTTTATTATAACAATGTTACTTCGGGATTTAAATAAGAAAAAAACCGCATGTTTGCTTGTGCGGTTTTTTTTAATATTATATTAATACCAGGGACTATTTAATCTGTCCCTCTCCAAAGACAATATATTTAATGGTGGTTAAAGCTTTAAGTCCCATAGGTCCCCGGGCATGAAGCTTTTGAGTACTTATACCCATTTCGGCCCCCAGGCCAAACTCATTTCCATCGGTAAACCTGGTTGAGGCATTTACATAAACTGCCGCCGCATCCACCTGGGTCATAAATTTCCTGGAATTACTGTAATTTGTAGTTACAATGGCTTCAGAATGTTTTGAACCGTACTTGTTAATATGGTCTATAGCTTCATCAATACTGCCTACAACTTTTATGGAAAGAATAAGGTCCAGGTATTCTGTTTTCCAGTCCTCTTCGCTGGCGGGGAGAGCCTGGGGAATTACTTCCCTGGTCACCTCACACCCCCTGATCTCAACCCCTGCTTCCTCCAGGGCTTTAGCAATCTCAGGTAGATAATCTTTAGCCACATCTTTATGAACCAGAAGGGTTTCCATGGCATTACAAACTCCCGGGCGATTTGTTTTGGCGTTAAAAGCAATTTTTGCTGCCATTTCCATATCCGTTTCTCCGTCCACGTATGTATGACAGTTACCCACTCCCGTTTCAATTACCGGCACCGTGGCGTTCTCTATAACAGATCTTATAAGGGACTCACCACCCCTGGGGATCAACACATCCAGGTAATCATTCATCCTCATAAGTTCCTTGGCCGCCTCCCGGTCTGTATCTTCAATAAGGCTGATACAGCCCCCCGGTAAACCGGCTTCCTGGCAGGCCTTTGACAGTATTTCCACCAGCTTTTTATTGGATTCAATGGCTTCAGAACTGCCCCGTAATATCACAGCATTTCCAGCTTTAAGGGCCAGCCCGGCGGCATCTGCCGTTACATTGGGTCGGGCTTCATAAATAATCCCCAGGACTCCCAGGGGTACCCGGACCTGGCCTATATCCAGGCCGTTAGGACGTTTCCACATGGAAATTACTTCCCCTATGGGATCGGATAAAAACCGGATTTCCCGGAGACCATCAGCCATTCCTATAATTCTTTCCGAGTTAAGTTCCAATCGATCATGGAAGGCCTTAGTATAACCGGGTTTTTTAGCTAAATTATCCAGGTCAATCTTATTGGAAGCCAGTATTTCTTCCTGGTGAGCTTCCAGGTATTCAGCCATTTTTAATAAGGCTGCATCTTTATCCCGGGTAGAAATATAAGCCATACGTACGGCTGCTTCCTTTGCTTCAGCTGCATTATTTTTAATTTCTGACATTTTACCCTCTCACTCCTTAAGTTTTATAATATTACCAGGTTATCCCTATGAATTACTTCGCTTTCTCCTATTTCTCCCAATAGTTCCCCAATATCTCTGGTTTTTACCCCTTTAATTTTACTTAAATCTTTAGCACCATAATTTACCAACCCCCGGGCTATTTCATTACAATCTTCATCAATTACAGAAACAATATCTTCCCGTTCAAAATCACCCTTCACCTGGATAATTCCACTGGGAAGCAAACTCTTCCCCTTATTTAAAAGAGCATCCCTGGCCCCCTCATCTATTACAATAGTACCCTTTATAGTTGGGCCAAAGGCAATCCATCTTTTACGGCTGTGCATGGCTTTAGGTTGAGGAGGAAAAAGGGTGCCTACCTTTTTTCCATTGAGGATATCATGAATTATCCCGGGTTTTTGTCCATTGGCTATTACCATGGAAACCCCCGTATTAACTGCTATTTTTGCCGCCATCAGTTTAGTTTTCATGCCCCCTGTCCCCAGGGTGGTATCTGTCTTTTCCGCCAGGCATTGAATCTCGGGGGATATCCTTTCCACGCATGAAATTAATTGAGCCCCCGAATTAACCCTGGGATTTGAAGTATACAATCCATCTATATCGGAAAGGTTAACCAGGAGATCTGCATCAACCAGGCTGGCTACCAGGGCTGATAAATTATCATTATCCCCGAATTCTATTTCCTCCACTGCTACCGTATCATTCTCATTAATTACGGGAATTACTCCTAATTTAAGGAGAGTAGTTAAAGTGTTTCGAGAGTTAATATAACGCTGGCGGTTAATTAAATCTTCTCGGGTTAATAAAACCTGGGCCGCTGTATGACCGTACTCGGCAAAAAGCTTTTCATAGACCTGAATTAGTATTCCCTGACCAACGGCAGCTACTGCCTGTTTTTCAGGGATAGTCCTGGGTTTTTTGCTCAATCCCAACTTTCCTATCCCGGCTCCAATTGCCCCGGAAGAGACCAGGAGAACATCCCGGGATTGGTTTTTTAGATCCGCCAGTTCCCTTACTATTCTTTCAATATAATTTAAATTAAGCTTTCCGTTGGCATAGGTAAGGCAGGAGGTGCCCACCTTAACTACAATTCGTTTAGCCCTGGTTAGGTTTGCTCTGATTTCTTCTTCCAATTGCTATCTATCCTTTCCTTTTTCATCCCTTTCTTTCCCTAGTTCCTTTGAGCGCTGGCATGAAGACTCTACCGCATTTATTACCCCTCCCCTAAAAGAAGCTTTTTCCAGGGCATGAAGCCCAAAAATAGTAGTGCCGCCAGGAGATTTAATCTGTTCTTTCAAGAGGGAAGGATGGTCATTAGTGGACTCTACCATATCTGCCGTTCCTAAAACTGTCTGGGTAGCCAGGAGTAAAGCAGTTTCCCTGGGTAGACCAGCCTTAATTCCACCGTCAGCCAGGGCTTCTATAAAAGTCAGCACAAATGCTGGACCACTTCCGCTTAAGGCTGTGGCAGCATCCATATATTTTTCTTCCAGCACTATTGCCTTTCCCAGGGATTTTAAAAGGTCTTCTATGTAATCAACCTCCCCTTTTTCCACCCTTTCCCCGGGAGCAATGCAGCTCATTCCAGAACCAACTATACAAGGGGTATTGGGCATAACCCTTATTACTTTTCTGTCAGCACCCAGGCCCTTTCTAATTTCCGAAATACTCATGCCTGCTGCAATAGAAACCACCAGATGATCTTCAGATACATCCCTTTTGATTTTTTTTAACATTTCAGGCATGTCCTGAGGTTTAACAGCAAGAAATATGATCCGGGCTGTTTCTAATACTTCTCCACTTGTAAAGGCTGTTCTTACCCCCAGGACTTCTTTTAGTTCCACTATTTCTCTTTCCTTGACATCAAAAACTATAATATCCTGGGGAGATACTTTTTCATTTTTTAAAAACCCCTTAACCATGGCCGAACCCATGGTTCCACAACCTATAAAGCCAATACTGTAATTATTCAGATAAATCCCCCCCCTGTAAGCCAGGGTAAAATTCCTTTTCCCAAGGCTTAAACCTTTTAATATTTTATTACAAACATCCCTTTTTTTCAAGCATCACCCAGCTCATCAAAGGCAATAACATTGACAAAAACACGCAACTTGGTTATAATAATTATCGAGCTAAATAAAGATAAATGCTAAGGGGAGTAGCTCAACTGGCAGAGCGGCGGTCTCCAAAACCGTAGGTTGCGGGTTCAAGTCCTGTCTCCCCTGCCATAAGAAATCAATAATCACGGTTTTTCCGTGATTTTTTAGTTTATACATTATCCTGATATTTCATAAATATGTTAAGTATAAAGAAAGACCACATAACAATTCCTTGTGGTCTTTTTACATTTTTGTAATTTTTAAAAACCTAATGGACATCCTCATCATCGGGAGGCTCTTCCTTTATGATATCATCATAATCATAGGTGAATTCGATAAGCTTAAGACCCATATAAATTGAAGAATTACATCTTAAAGCCAGGGCTATGGCATCACTGGGCCGGGAATCCACCACATAATTTTGTCCCTTACAGGTCAAGTATAATTCGGCATAAAAAGTATCATTCAATATATCCGTTATAACTACCTTTTCCAGAGTTCCGTTCAAACCGCTGCATAGGGATTTTAACAGGTCATGAGACATAGGCCTGGGAGGAATTTTATCCTGAAGGGCCATCACAATAGCCTGAGCCTCAAAAGGGCCTATATGAATGGGGAGAACATTTTTTTCCTCCAAATCTGTCAGCAGCACCTGGAATTCTCCTCCTTCGTCCATGGTTACTGCTTTTACCTTCACTTCATGCAATTTAAGCACCTTCTTTCTCCTCTATTTATGAGGCAAAACTGCTTTTTTTCATAGATAATCCTTAACATAAAGGCGCCTTGCCCTACAAACCACTTCTTTGCCATATTTTTTCCGTAAATTATCTTGAATTCTAATAATTTTTTCTTCCTTCTGGTTATAATCATCAAAAAAAGCCACTTGTTTAAACTTTTCTAAGTTGGAAGCCTTTACTCCAACCAGCCTCCAGGGGGGATTACTATAATTACAAACAAATAACAAGCTTACAGAATTATAAATATCAATATCCCTATTGGTAGCCTGGGGCAGGGTAATATCCCGGGTAATAGTTTTAAAATTAGAAAAACGAAGTTTCAGACTTATAGTCCTGGCATACAAACCTTTACTCCTAAGCCCGTACCCAACACCTTCTGAAAGCTCCATAATGGTTCCCAATATATATTCCCGGTCAGCAATATCCTGGGCAAATGTTGTTTCTTCAGAAATTGATTTTGCCTGTTGTTTTTCTACCAGACCCCTTTCATCCTTACCATTAGCATAATCATAAAGCTTTAACCCTGAGCTTCCCAGTAAATTATAAAGGATTTCTGGATTTGTTTTAGCAAGATCCCCCACATTATAAAATCCATACTGCTGAAGTTTATTTTCTGTAGCCGGGCCCACTCCTGGCAGAACTTCTACGGGCAGGGGCCACAAAATGTCAGATACCTCTTCAGGGCACAGGATTTTCATTCCATCGGGTTTGGCCAATTCACAGGAAATTTTAGCTAACAATTTATTTACAGACACCCCGATGGTAACGGGTAGTTTAAGCCTTTCTCTAACTGCTTCCCTGATCATTCCTGCTGCTACACTGCCGGAACCTCTTTTTACGGCCAGGTAAGCTTCATCTACAGAAACAGGTTCGACATCAGGAGTAAATTCTTTTAATACCCCCATCACCTGGTGAGAAACCTGGCGGTAGCGCTTCATGTTTACAGGTAAAACAATAGCCTGGGGACAAAGCTCCAGGGCTCTTACCATGGACATGGCTGAGCGCACTCCAAACTTTCTTGCCTCATAAGAACATGCGGCAACCACACCCCTGTTAATAGAACCACCAACTATTACAGGTTTATTTCTGTATGCTTCATTGTCCCGCTGTTCCACTGAAGCATAAAAAGCATCAAGATCGCATAAAAGTATATCCTGTTTAA
>SKLX01000040.1 GCA_007121375.1 Bacillota bacterium
AAATTATTAGGTACCAATAAAAACTCCCGTTTTTACAAGGAGTTTTCCCTGCTCCCTTTTGATAACTTAGTATATCATAAATATAAATTTAGTAAATATCTTAAACGCTATTAAATAAACTTATTGAGAATCTTGCCTTCTAAATATATAATATCTATAAGTTATTTTTTTCTCTAGCTTTACAAGCTAATTGTTACACAATAACTGAAACCAATTTAATTCAAGGAGGAGTTTTTTATGAAAAGAGTATTTAATTTCAACCCGGGTCCCGCTAACCTTCCCTTAGAGGTCCTGGAAGAAGCCCAAAAGGAGCTAACCAATTACAAAGATACGGGAATGTCCGTCATGGAAATAAGCCACCGCTCCAAAGAATTTGAAGAAATTATTGAGCAGGCTGAAACCAGCATGAAAGAGCTGCTGGGAATTCCTGATAATTATCGGGTCCTCTTTTTGCAAGGGGGAGCCAGCACCCAGTTTTTCATGATACCCATGAACTATTTAAGGGAAGGAGAAACGGCGGATTACATATTGACAGGGAGCTTTGCAGAAAAAGCTTACAAGGAAGCCGTCAAGATAGGAAAGGTTAATGTGGCCGGCTCTACTAAAGACAGCAATTTTAACCGTATACCTTCTCCCGATGAATTGAATTTCAGCCCTTCCCCTTCCTTTGTTCACATTACCTCCAATAATACTATCTTCGGAACCCAGTGGAAGGACTATTCCATTTTTGGAGACTTCCCCCTGGCCGCCGATATGTCCAGCGACATTTTATGCGGCCCCTTAGACGTATCCCGGTTTGCCCTGATTTATGCAGGAGCCCAGAAAAACCTGGGGCCTTCTGGAGTAACCGTGGTCATTATAAGGGAGGATATGCTGGAAAAAGTCCCCGCTGAACTTCCTTCTATGCTAAAATATAATATCCATGCAGAAAACAATTCCCTATACAATACACCCCCCAGCTTCTCAGTATACATGGTAAACCTGATCCTTCAGTGGGTTAAAAAAGAAGGCGGGTTGGAAAAAATGAAGGAGAAAAATGAAAAGAAGTCTTCCCTCCTTTATGAAGCAATTGACCAGAGCGATGGTTTTTACAAGGGGCATGCTGTAAAGGAAAGCAGATCCATAATGAACGTAACCTTCCGGTTACCCGATGAGGAAAAGGAAAAGAAATTCATCAGCGAAGCTACTTCCCGGGGGCTGGTAGGATTAAAGGGACACCGTTCCGTAGGAGGCATAAGAGCTTCCATATATAACGCCATGCCTTTGGAGGGCTGCGAAAAGTTAGCCGATTTCATGGAGGAATTTAAAAAGTAAATATAAACGGAGGTGAAATCTTTTATGCTGTCAAATAAAGCCTTAAACATTAGTCCGTCACCTACCCTGGCCATAAGCGCCAAGGCAAAGCAAATGAAAAGCGAAGGTATTGACGTTATCGGCTTCGGAGCAGGAGAACCTGATTTTGATACACCGGAACATATTAAAAGGGCAGCCGTAAAGGCTATGGAGGAAGGTTTTACCAAGTATACGCCGGCAGCAGGAATTCCGGAGTTGAAGCAGGCCATAAGCAATAAACTTAGAAAAGATAACGGCCTGGATTACAGCCCCAATCAAATAGTAATCAGCAACGGGGCAAAGCATTCCTTAGATAATGTTTTTGCCTCCATCCTTAACCCCGGTGACGAAGTAATCATACCTGCCCCTTACTGGGTTAGTTATCCTGAGATGGTAAAATTAAATGATGGGGTACCTGTATTTATTGAAACAAACAGCTCTATCAATTTTAAAGTTACCCTTGATCAGTTGGAAAAAGCCTGCACCCCTAAAACCAAGGCTGTTATTCTCAACAGCGCCAGCAACCCTACCGGGCAGGTTTATAATTTAGAGGAACTGCAGATGCTGGCTGAATTCGCCGTAAAGCAAAACATCTTCGTAATTTCCGACGAGGTCTATGAAAAAATTATCTATGATGACACGGAACATATAAGCATTGCCAGCCTGAGCCCGGAAATAAAGGAACTTTCTATAGTGGTTAACGCCGTATCTAAAACTTACGCCATGACAGGGTGGAGAATCGGTTATGCTGCGGCCCCCCAGGATATTGCCACGGCTATGGGGGACATTCAAAGTCACCTGACCTCAAACCCTAACTCTATTGCCCAGAAGGCTTCCCTGGAAGCCATCACCGGGCCCCAGGATTGCGTAGAAGAAATGAAAAAGGCTTTTCTGGAAAGAAGGGATTTCATGGTTAGAAGAATTAAAGAAATCCCCCTTCTGGACTGCCTTACTCCCAAAGGTTCCTTTTACCTCTTTGTAGAAGTAAAAGACGCCTTCGGTAAATCCTACCAGGAACAAAGGATCAATGATGTGGATGATTTTGCCCGCTACCTTTTAGAAGACTTCAAGGTAGCCCTGGTCCCCGGCACCGGTTTCGGCGCACCAAACTATGTCCGCCTCTCCTACGCCCTCAGTATGGAACAAATTGAAACCGGCCTGACCCGTATCGAAACCTTCATCAACAACCTAAAATAAACAAAACTAACCAAAAAACCAGACATTTACTGTCTGGTTTTTTCTATAGAACATGCATTCTGTTCACATTTACAGAAAACACGGTCCGCCAAAGATGATTACGTACAGCTTAATTTTTTTCCAGAAAGTCCAGTACAAAATTAATGTACTCGCTGTATAAGCTTAAAGCATCTCTAATACTATGAAAGACCACAGCATCATCGATTTGCTCATATTCATGAACGATGA
>SKLX01000129.1 GCA_007121375.1 Bacillota bacterium
CCTAATTGAACAAGCCTTTGAAGGAAAAATACTGCCGGAACAGGAGTTAGAGTTCTTTAAGAAAGATGGTTCCTGCATATATGTAAGTATCTCTTCCGCTCCCCTGCGGGATCATTCAGGTTATATCAGGGAGGTCCTCCTGGTTGCCGCAGACATAACAGAACGCAAGCGTAATGAAGAAAACTTGAAGTATTTGAGCATGCACGATCAATTAACCGGTCTCTATAATAGAAGTTTTTTTATAGAAGAAATGCGGCGTTTGCAGAACAGCCGGGAATTTCCTGTAACAATTATTATGTTTGACCTGGATGGTTTGAAATTTATAAATGATTCCAAGGGGCACAGCAGTGGGGATGAATTATTGAAGGCATGTGCCCAAATACTGGAAAAGTCCCTGCGAGAATCTGATATTTTGGCCCGGGTGGGAGGAGATGAATTTGCTGTACTTTTACCTGGCACAGATAAAAAAACGGGGAAAAGAATCATTAAACGTATTCGCTCCCAGTGCGCCCTTCACAACTTAACTTACCCGGAACTACCTATTAGCATTTCTATAGGCCTTGAAGCAGCTAAAACAAAAAATGAATCCCTGGAAAAAATATTTGAAAAGGCGGATGACCTGATGTACCGGGACAAACTGCACAGGGGTGCAGGAGTTAAGTCCCAAATGCTAGATACCCTGGTGACGGCCTTTGGAAAGCTGGAAAATATTACAGAGGATCGTTTGCAGAAACGCCTGGAATTCTGCCAAAAAATAGGTAAAGAAATGAACCTGACCTCCCGACAGCTGGAAAACCTTACCCTTCTTGCCCGGGTTCATGATATCGGGAAAGTAAGCATTCCCGAAGAAATTCTCTTTAAAAAAGGACACCTGGAAAAGGAAGAGTGGAAGATGCTTAAAGATCATCCTGAAAAGGGATATCGCATTGCCCAGGCTTTTCCTGAAATTTCCAGCGTAGCGGATTTAATCCTAAAACACCATGAAAGATGGGATGGCAATGGATATCCCCTGGGACTGGAGAAAGAGGAAATTCCTGTTGAATGCCGCATTTTTGCTGTAATTAATGCTTACGAGGCTATAACTACTAATAATTATTACGGTGAAGCTAAAAGCACAGAGGAAGCTGTGGAAGAAATAAAAAGAAATGCAGGAAGCCAGTTTGATCCCCAGGTTGTAAGGTTTTTTTTATCTATTCTAAAGGAGAATTATTAAGAAATAAGCAGAAGGGGGTGCAAATAGAGTGCGGAAAGTATCACTGGATCAGGTTCAGCCGGGAATGGTATTAGGAAAGTCTATACTGGGGGGGTCGGGGCAGGTTCTTCTTAACAACGGCATTAAGATGAAACCCCAGTACCTTTATTATTTAAAGAAGCTGGGGATAGAGGTAATTTACATAGAAGATAGCAGGATGAAGGATGTGGAGTTTCGAGACTTAATAAAGGAAGAAACTCGCCAGGAAGCTCGTTCCCAGGTTAAAGAAATATTTTTAGGCTTAAAGAATTCTGATTCTTCCTTTAAAGGGTTTGCTGTAAAAGAAAAAAAAGTCATTGAAACAGTTTCCAAAGTAATTGAAGAAGTTCTGGAAAATAAAGAAATTACAGCCCAGTTGATGGACATAAGGTCCATGGATGATTATTTATTTGCCCACAGCGTTAACTGCTGTGTTCTGGCAACCTTAACAGGAGCTAATATGAATTTTGACCAAAAAATTTTAAAAAACCTGGCCCTTGGCGCCTTGCTCCATGATATAGGTTTGGCCTCCGTGCCCTGCAGCATTCTAAAAAAACCTGGCCCTCTCACCAGGGATGAATATAAACTTGTAAAGAATCATCCCCTTTATGGCCACGATTCTTTTAAAAAGATATCTGTTTATTCACCCGGGGCAGCTACTTTGATTTTACAGCATCATGAGAGGTGGCAGGGCCAGGGATATCCCCAGGGATTGGAAGGGAAGAATATAAACTTTTTAGCTCATATTATTGCCATAGCGGATGCTTATGATGCCATGACTTCAGAAAGACCTTACCGGAAGGCATACCAACCCCACCAGGCGGTGGAAATGCTGATGTCCCAGGGAGATAAATCTTTCAACCTGGATGTCCTTCGTCAGTTTCTTTATAATATTTCTGCTTATCCCCTGGGATCCCTTGTTTTTCTCAGCAATGAGGAAAGCGGTCTGGTTATTGCTAATAATCCCGGCCTTACTCTGCGGCCAGTGGTAAGAATAATTTATAAGGGAAAAGACATGTGTCCCCATCCCTCTCCTTACGACCTGGACCTTTCAGAAGTTTTGAATCTGGTAATTGAAAGGGTAATAAGTAATTAATTTAGCTGTGATTAACTTGGGAAGCACCTTAAGCCCTGGAATTTACTTTCTATAAGTTAAATAAAAGGTTATTATTGGTATGACTAAAGTTCTATCTCTTTCTGGACGATTATATCTATAGCAGGTTAAAGTGTAAAGTGATTAACAAGTAGGACCTGTGAAAGGATGAAAGAGGTTTAAGGAAGTATAAAACCACCCGGGCGGTAGAAAGCATGGATAAAGGAGTAGAGAAGGTCCGGGAGGGTTCGGAAGTGGTAATGTCCAACAGTGAAACCTTCCAGAAGATTGTGGAGGAAGTGCAAAGGATCGTAACCAAAATTGATGAAGTATCCTCGGCTACCGAGCAGATAAGTTCCGGCAGCCAGGAAATCGCAGCATCCACCGAAGAGCAGTCCTCTTCCATGGAAGAGGTTAC
>SKLX01000093.1 GCA_007121375.1 Bacillota bacterium
CTCCAGGGGTGTATGATCCCTGGCATATTCGGCATTGCGAACGGTAAGGTAACCTTCCCGGGTCATAACCCTTCCGTTACGGGCAATACGGGTAGGCATTACGCAATCAAACATGTCAATGCCCCTTGCCATTCCTTCAACCAGGCAGTCAGCAGTGCCCACTCCCATCAAATATCGGGGCTTATCCTGGGGAAGGAAGGGCACAGTATGCTCCAGAACTTCATACATAAGTCCCTTGGGTTCTCCCACACTCAAACCCCCCAGGGCGTAGCCAGGGAAATCCATTTTAAGAAGAGCCTCTCCACTCTCCCGGCGAAGATCCCCGTAAACTCCCCCCTGTATAATGGCAAAAAGGGCCTGGTCCTTCCTTTTATGAGCTTTTATACATCTTTCTGCCCACCGGTTGTTACGCTCCAGGGATTCTTTTAGGTATTCATAATCGCAAGGGTAGGGAGGGCACTCATCCAGTACCATGGCAATATCAGAACCCAAAGAGTTTTGAATTTCAATCGCCAGCTCAGGACTGAGAAAGTGTTCGGAACCATCTATATGGGAACGGAATAGGGCGCCTTCTTCCGTTAACTTTCTCAAGTTTCCCATACTGAAGATTTGAAACCCCCCGCTGTCAGTTAATATAGGGTGCTTCCAGTTCATGAATTTGTGCAGTCCCCCGGCTTCTTCTACTACCTGGTGGCCGGGACGTAAATACAGATGATAGGTATTGCTCAAAACTATTTGTATGCCCAGGGCCTCCAGCTCCTCAGGGGTCATGGCTTTAACCGTTCCCTGGGTGCCTACAGGCATAAATACTGGTGTATCAACAGTACCGTGGGGTGTGTGAAGTTTGCCCACCCGGGCTCCCGTTTTAGAACATCTTTTTATTAACTGGTAAGTTACCGCCATTATATCTCTCCCCGGGTCAATACTTTTATAATATTAACATAGCATCCCCAAAGCTGTAAAACCTATACCGCCTCTCTATGGCTTCCTGGTAAGCCCTCATCACCAGATCCTTTCCTCCAAAGGCGCACACCAGCATAATCAAAGTGGACCGGGGAAGATGAAAGTTGGTTAAAAGCCCGTCTACAGCCTTAAACTGATAACCGGGATAAATAAAGATGTCCGTCCAGCCTTTTCCCGGAGCAAACCCTTCCTCCCCTTTAATGGTTTCCAGAACCCGACAGGAGGTAGTACCCACGGCAATAATACGAGACCTGGCAGCTAAAGCTTTATTTAGGGTGTCGGCAGCAGAAGGGCTGACCTGGTAGTACTCTTCATGCATCTTGTGTTCCTGGATCCGGTTAACTTTTACAGGACGAAAGGTAGCCAGCCCTACATGAAGGGTCAGGTAGACCAGTTCCACTCCTTTTTCTTTGATATCTTCCAGGAGCTGGGGAGTAAAATGAAGACCCGCTGTAGGAGCGGCAGCAGAGCCTTTTTCCCGGGCATACACCGTCTGGTATCGTTCAGGCTCTTCCAACTTTTTTTTAATATAAGGGGGTAAAGGCATTTCTCCCAGCTGGGATAAAACTTCCTCAAAAATCCCTTTATAATTAAAGGATAAAACCCTTCCTCCCTCTTTTGTATAATCCTCCACCCGGGCGGCAAGCTTACCTTCTCCAAAAACAAGCTCTACCCCGGGCTTTGCCCTTTTGCCCGGTTTAACCAGAACCTCCCACCTGTCTCCCTGTCTTCTTTTCAGGAGGACTATTTCAACCTTTCCTCCCGTATCCTTCCTTACTCCAAACAACCGGGCTGGTATAACCCTGGTATCATTTAATACCAGGGTGTCTCCCGGAACCAGGTATTCAATAATCTCCTGGAAAAGAGTATGCTCTATACGGTTTTTAATCCTTTTTACTACCAGGAGCCTGGACTCACTCCGGTGAGGGACAGGCTCCTGAGCAATCAGCTCCGGTGGAAGGTAATAATCAAACTCTGAAAGTTCCATATTAATAAGTAATCAATCCCTGTTATTTATTTTTAATACCATCTTTCCACTTTGGTGCCCGGGTAATAAAAGTCCATTATTTCCCGGTAAGTATATCCTGCTATAGCCCGGTTGTGAGCTCCATTTTGGCTCATCCCTACACCATGGCCCCAACCAAATCCACTAATCATAAAGCTGGTAGGAACAGCAGGAATAATAAAGCTTTCCCCACCGGCACCTTTAACATGGACATTCCCCTCATTTATCCGCCCTTTACCTTCCGCTGTAAGGGCATAAGTTCCTTCCAGGCGGGAAGCCTCCCTTTTGCCTTCCGCTGTTTTTATAAATACCCGGGAATTGGTTTCCAGGTCAAACATCTGGCTATTTAAGCCGGGTTGATTGTTTCCATCTTCATCGGCATAGGAAAAGATAGTCCTGGATTTTTCTCTTGATGCATTATAGCTTCCTTCGGCACCTACAAACTCCAGGTCAATAACCCTTCCTGAAGGGGCCTTTTCTCTAATCTTTACATCCATAAGCGGGCCTATATCAATCCCGTGGCTTTCCAGGCGCTTTTCCAGGTCCTGACGGGTAAACTCCAGGGGACCCCATTCAGCCCTGGAATGGACCAAAATATCCTCGTTGGCTGGATCATCATAAGGATCGGGCATACTTTTTAAGTAAGGAAGGGAATTGGACCATACATTTTCCGGGGCCTCCGTATGACCGCCGTTAGTAGCATGATAAAAGGTCTGAGCTAACTGGTCCTGGTAGGTCAAAACCCTGCCCTC
>SKLX01000113.1 GCA_007121375.1 Bacillota bacterium
CAATATGACATAAAATGAAGCCAGGAGGTTTTGTAAACTATGAATGCTGGGATACAGGATATTATCCGTTCTTTTACCGACTTTGTAGAAGTTGTTAACCAGCTGGTATGGGGAATACCCTTGATACTAATGATTCTGGGAACAGGGGTATATCTTACTTACCGCATGGGGTTTTTACAGGTTACCAGGAGCAGAAGTATTATTAAAATCGTTTATTCCGGTTTCATACAAAGGAGGGGAGAAGGAGATATTTCTCCCTTCCAGGCCTTAACCACTGCCCTGGCAGCTACAGTAGGTACAGGCAATATCGCCGGGGTAGCTACGGCTATTTCCCTGGGGGGAGCGGGGGCCATGTTCTGGATGTGGTTTTCCGCCTTTTTTGGCATGATAACCAAGTACTGCGAGATAGTCCTGGCTGTCCACTACCGGAAACAAAAGAAGGAAGGAGTAGCAGGAGGCCCCATGTATTTTATCCAGGAGGGCCTTAAAAATAGGCCCCTGGCATGGGCCTTTGCCCTCTTCGGGTCTATGGCTGCCTTTGGGATAGGCAATATGGTTCAGGCTAATTCGGTGGCAGACGCCGTGGGGGAAACCATGGGCATCCCCCCTCTTGTAACAGGATTAATCCTGGCGGTCCTGGCGGCCCTGGTAATACTGGGAGGCATTAGAAGGATTGGCGCCATAACAGAAAAGTTGGTACCCTTTATGGCTGTTCTTTATATCCTGGGAGCCCTGGCAATTCTTGTTTTTCACCGAACCTTGATCCCGGGGGCCCTGGCCAGCATTTTTTCTTTAGCCTTTACAGGGGAAGCAGCTACAGGAGGATTTGTGGGGGTTGGAGTCAGGGAAGCGGTGCGTTTTGGGGTGGCCAGAGGTATTTTTACCAATGAAGCCGGCCTGGGAAGCGCTTCCATTGCCCATGCTTCTGCCAGGTCAGAACATCCTGTACAGCAGGGCGTATGGGGAATTGTTGAAGTATTTGTGGATACCCTGCTAATCTGTACCTTTACCGCCCTGGTAATCCTGGTTACGGGTGCCCTGGATTCAGGATTAGAGGGAGCTGCCCTCACGGCGGAAGCTTTTAACCGGGGACTTCCGGGATCGGGAGGATTAATTGTATCGGTAGGGCTGGTATTCTTTTCCTTTACTACCCTTTTGGCCTGGTCCTTTTACGGGGAGAAGTGTTTTGAATTTCTTTTTGGAACAGGGGCTTCTATCCGTTACCGTCAGCTGTGGATCCCCTTCATAGTAATAGGAGCCGTGGGAGGCTTAAGAGGGATTTGGACCCTGGCAGATACCTTGAACGGCCTTATGGCCTTACCCAATCTTATAGGGTTGGTAGGTTTAAGCGGCCTGGTGGTCCGTTTGACCAGGGACTTTTTCCGGGACTAAATATTATAATATCTCTATTTTTGTTTGTATTTCAGAAAAAGTTTAGGAGAAGGGAGAAGGTTTTTGCCCAGGATGGTAGAATTTAATAAATAAAGTCATTAACGGGGGTCAAAATAATAATGTGGGATCAGCTCCAAAACATTATTTTACAGTTTGGCTGGCGGGATGCCCTGGACATTTCTTTACTTGCATTAATTTTTTACAAGCTTATTATCCTCGTGAGGGGAACCAGGGCTATACAGCTTTTAAAAGGATTGATGCTCCTTCTTATTGCCACAATTGGAGTGAGGCAGCTGGGACTTACAGCCATAGACTGGCTATTACGCCAGGTTATGACCATAGGTTTAATTGCCATTCCCATTGTTTTCCAGCCGGAATTAAGGAGAGGGCTGGAACAGTTGGGAAGGGGGAAAATGTTTGTAAGGACCTCTTACCTCTATAGAGAAAAGGATTTACAGGAAATTATAGGGGAGTTAATTAAGGCTATCCAGGTCTTGGTAAAAAACCGCATCGGAGCCTTGATAATAATGGAAAGGGAAACAGGGATCAATGAATTTATAGAGACGGGTATACGCATGGAAAGCCATGTTTCGGCGGAACTCCTTATTAATATATTCATGCCTCGCACTCCTCTTCATGATGGAGCGGTAATAATCAAGGGCAGCAGGGTAATGGCAGCCGGCTGTTATCTACCTCTGACAGAGAATCCTCACCTGAGCAAGGAACTGGGGACCAGGCACCGGGCGGCTATTGGCATATCTGAAAATTCCGATGCTGTGGCCATTGTGGTGTCCGAGGAAACAGGGGCCATTTCCCTGGCTAACAACGGAAAGCTTACCCGTTACCTGGACTACAAAACCCTGGAGAAAATGCTCTTTAACCTGTTTAAACCCCCATCTGAATCAACACCCTTCTGGCAGTGGAGGTCTTCCGATGATTGATAGACTGTTACAAAATAATACGGCGGTGAAGATCCTTTCCATAATCCTGGCCTTCATTCTCTGGCTTTACATTGCCGGGGATACCACAGGTGCCCCTGGTTTTGATCTAACCAGGGATTTTATTAGAGGGGTAACTGTAGAAACATACAACCTGGCTGGGAACCTTGAAATTGCGGATATGGTAGAGGAAGTGGATGTAGCGGTGCAGGGGCCATCAGAGAGACTGGTTGGACTGACTCCCGATGATCTAGAGATATATGTAGACCTGGGGGAATTAAGGGGAGGCGAGCATCAAGTAAAGGTTAGAGGCAATGCTCCCTATGGGGTTGAAATAGAGAATATTTATCCTTCCCAGATACAGGTAGTCATTGATGAAATTATAACCCGTCAAATGGAGGTTACTCCCCAGCTGGAAGGTGAGCCTGTTGAAGGTTATGTAATTTCAGATGTCCAGGTGGAACCTGAGACTATTCTTCTGGAAGGGGCCAGTAGAATACTGGTTAACGTAGAGGAGCTATGGGCGGTAGTTAATATTTCGGAGATAGAGGAAGATTCAGATTTAACGGTACCCCTTAAACCGGTGGATGATACGGGAGAAGAGATTACAGGCCTTGAAATAACTCCCAGTGAGGTGGAAGTGTTTGTAAGTGTTGATTACTTAGAGAAGGAAGTGCCCTTTGAGAAGGAAGTTCCCGTGGAAGTAAATATAGAAGGTGAGCTTCCTGAAGGACTGGAAATTAAAAGTATAGAAGTTGAACCGGAAAGGGTAGTTCTTTTAGGTGATGAAGAATTGTTAGAAGAAGTTAATAAGGTGAAGACTGCTGTCCTGGACCTTTCAGATAAAGAGGAGACCTTTTCCCAGGAAATAGAACTGGAAGTTCTCCAGGGGACAAGCCTGGAAATAGAACCCCGGGCTTCAGTTATGGTAGTAATTGGACCTGTTGAAGAATAGTTATTTATGGTAAAATTGATGGTATTGGAGGAGGTTTTTTGAATATGGGGCAGCTTTTTGGAACTGATGGAATCAGGGGTGAGGCAAACAGGGATTTAACCCCTGACCTGGCTTTAAATATTTCTCGTATCGGTGCTTATTTACTGGCTGAAAATAATGAAAAGGCTTCTCTGGTGGTGGGGCGGGATACCCGGTTATCGGGGGACATGCTGGAAGGCGCTATAATATCTGGCATTACTTCCCTGGGTATAGATGTTCACCTGGCAGGAATAATTTCTACCCCTGGTGTGCCCTTTTTAATCAGGGAGCTGAAAGCCCAGGGAGGTATCATGATATCTGCCTCCCACAATCCTGTGGAGGATAATGGTATAAAATTTTTTGATTCCAAGGGGTTAAAACTTTCTGATGAACTGGAAGAAAAAATAGAAGAGTATTATTTCCAGGGGAAAAATAACCTACCCCGGCCAGGAGGTGACAGGGTAGGCAGGACTCATAAAATTGATGACGCCTCCTTTCGCTATATTGATTTTCTTAAAGGGACCTTTGGTGGGGATCTTAAGGGGTTAAAGGTGGTAGTGGATTGTGCCAACGGTGCCCTTTATCATATTGCTCCCTTTTTATTCGAAGAATTAGGAGCTACTGTGATTTCCCTTCACAACTGTCCCGATGGAGAAAGGATAAATGTAGAATGTGGTTCTACCCACCCGGAGATGGTCCGGGAAGCCCTTCTGCAACATGGAGCACATGCTGGTTTTACCTTTGATGGTGATGGGGACAGGCTAATTGCAGTAGATGAAAAGGGAAATATTGTAGACGGGGACCAGATCATGATTATTTGCGGTAACTATTTAAAGGAGAGGGGGGCCTTGCAAAAGGATACCATTGTGGCAACAGTAATGAGCAACCTGGGTATGGACCTGGCAGCCCAACGCCTGGGATTAAATATTAAAAGGACCAGGGTTGGTGACAGGTATGTTTTAGAGACCATGCTTAGAGAAGGTTATAATTTCGGTGGAGAGCAATCGGGCCATATTATATTCCTGAACCACAATACTACGGGGGATGGTGCTTTAACAGCCCTGAACCTGGCAAAAGTTATAACCAGTACTGAAAAACCCCTTTCCCAGCTGGCAGAACTTATGGAAAGGCTTCCCCAGGTATTAAAAAATGCCCGGGTTAAAAGCAATAAAGAAGTTTTCGGAAATGAAAGGATACAGGAGGCCATAAAAAAGGTAGAGGATAAACTGGGAGAAAAGGGGAGAGTCCTGGTCAGGCCTTCGGGGACAGAACCTTTAGTCCGGGTCATGCTGGAAGGACCGAATGAAGAAGAACTGCATATAATGGCCAGTGAGATAACTAAAGTTATTGAAGAAGAATTGAGCTAAAAATTTGAAAGAAAGCCTGGAAGGGAGGAGGTGTTAATAGAAAAACTGGGGTTTTAAAAGCGCCAGGACATATTAATACATAATATGTTGACGAGGAGGAGGTTTATCGAGTTATCGGCGGATGCCTCCCGGTTGGACCACGACCGTCAAAGATTCTTGAAAACTGGTAAGCAATTACCGGGACAAAAGGGATCAGGTGGTGGAATTTAATTAATTGAGAATTTAGATAAACTTAGATATATGGAGGTAAAGAGTGATATGTGTGGTATAGTAGGTTACATTGGATACAATGAGGCCTATCCCATTTTGATAGAAGGATTAAAGAAACTGGAATACAGGGGGTATGATTCAGCAGGAATCGCTCTTTTTGAAAAGGAAAAAATAGATATAATTAAAACTGTTGGCAGACTGGAAAAATTAGAGGAAATAGCAGATGGAAACTCACCTTCCTGTCAAGTGGGCATAGGTCATACCAGGTGGGCGACTCACGGTCGTCCATCAGATGAAAACTCCCATCCCCACCGGGGATGCAACGGTGATTTTGCCGTGGTTCATAACGGAATTATAGAAAATTATCAGAAATTGAAGGATTGGCTTATTAAAGAAGGGCATGTGTTTTCTTCGGAAACGGATACGGAGGTTCTCCCCCATCTGATAGAGCATTTTTACCAGGGAGAACTGCTAACCGCTGTAAGGGAAGCCATATCCCGGGTGGAGGGTTCCTATGCTATGGCGGTAATGTGCTTCCGGGAACCTGATAAAATAGTCTGCATAAGAAAAGACAGCCCTCTGGTTATTGGGATAGGTAAAGATGAAAAGTATATTGCTTCTGATATTCCCGCCCTGCTGGCCTATACCAGGGATACCTACATCCTTGATGACGGGGAAATTGCCCTGGTGGAAAGAAACGGGGTAAAGGTATTTAATGGTAATGGGGAAGCTATTAACAAGGAGATATTTAAGGTAGACTGGGACCAAGAGGCGGCCGAAAAAGGCGGTTTTGACCATTTTATGCTGAAGGAAATTTATGAACAGCCTTCCGCTATAAAAGAAACCCTGGAAGGACGCATTGACCTGGATAAAGATGAGGTAAAACTTAAAGAAATTTCCCTTACCCGGGAGGAAGTCCAGGGTTTAAGCAAGATAATTATTGTGGCTTGCGGTACAGCTTATCATGCAGGCCTGGTAGGCAAGTTTGCCCTGGAGAAAACCACCCGGGTTCCCGTGGAGGTGGAACTGGCCTCGGAGTATCGTTACCGGAATCCCATCATAGAGCCGGGGAAAAACCTGGTTATAGTAATAAGCCAGTCGGGAGAGACGGCAGATACCCTGGCAGCCCTGCGGATATCTAAAAACTTGGGGGCTTCTATCCTGGCCGTTACCAATGTAATTGGCAGCTCGGTAGCTCGGGAGGCAGACTCGGTATTTTACACCAAGGCAGGCCCGGAGATTGCGGTGGCTTCCACCAAGGCCTATATAACCCAGCTGATAGCCATGTACCTTATAGGCCTTTATCTGGGGCAGCTCCGGGAAACCATGGCTCCGGGAGAAGTAAAGGAAATCCTGGATGGACTTCGATGTGTGCCCAACCAGGTGGAATCCATTCTGGCCAGCGTGGAGGAAGTGGAGGAATTGGCCCGGAAGATAAGCACCCGGGAAAACATGTTTTTCATCGGCCGGGGTCTGGATTATGCCGTAGCCCAGGAAGGATCCCTTAAGCTTAAGGAAATTTCTTATATACACGCTGAAGCCTATGCCGCCGGGGAACTTAAACATGGAACCCTGGCCCTGGTTACAGAGGGTGTTCCCGTAGTAGCCGTGGTAACCCAGAGGCATGTTTACGATAAGACCCTGAGTAACATTAAAGAAGTCAGCGCCCGGGATGCTTACGTGATTGCCCTTGCTCTTAAAGGGGATGAAGAAATAAATAAGGTTGCCGACGAAGTACTTTACGTCCCTCAAAACCTTGATTTTCTCATGCCCCTGTTGACGGTAGTACCCCTCCAGCTCCTGGCTTATTATGCAGCCCTGATCAGGGACTGCGACGTAGATAAGCCCAGGAACCTGGCCAAGAGTGTTACGGTGGAGTAGGTAAAGCTTACCTATTGTTAAGGTAAGTAAGAAGTTAGAAATATATATAAACCTGTCTGAAAGACAGGTTTATTTTTCTAGCGGGGGTTTAAAATTCTAAAACGAAGGGTCTTTTTTATATAGTCGTGTTTTTTTAATATTTCCTCGGGAGAAACATTATAGGCCATGGCCAGGCGCTTACAGAAAGTATTAAAACACTTTGATTCCGCCACATTTAATTCCAGCCCCGCTGCCCATACCTTTTTCTTTTGCTCATCAAGCTGTGGCAGCTGTGGATAAAGGGCATTTATCAGCTTTACCCACATATGTTTGGCCCTTTTAATGGATTCATCAGAGTAATCCCGGTTGTTTTCCATGTTTTTGACTATAAACTTTAACACATCGTTCCAGCAGGAGCAAAGCTCCTCCATATTTTTATCCCGCCTCATGTAGCTCTTTAAGGTGACCTGGTACATTTTATTCTTTATCAAAACTTCATAGGGTTCGGGGGAACCGATCTTCTTCAGGGAAAGAAGGGCCAGTTCTATGTGCTTCTCCTGGGCGATAGGACTTTTAATATAATTCAAAAGGGCCTTCTCCGCAATCTTATTTTTCTCCAGGAATCCGTAAAGAAAAATTATGTTAGAAACCATATAGTCATCCATCTTATAGAGGTACTCCGCCATGGTAGACTGAACAAAGGGTGATTCAAACTTTTTTTCCATGGATTTCTTAAAACCTTCTATCCTATCGGCATAGTTACAGGTCAGCTTAATATAGTCCAGATTATCTTCAAAAAGGACAGCTTCGTCAATATTATTAATTAAATCTTCTGCCTCCTTTTTCAGCTCCCCTTCCGGCCCTTTCTCCAGAAATTTTATCAAGTGATACTCGGCCCCATCAATATCTTCTTCCATGCAGTAGTAGATTCCTGCCAGGAAATAAATGTAGGGATCCGGCTTATTAGAAAACTCTTTTACCAGATCTATATCCTGCTCCAAAATAAAGTTCAATTCTGCCAGGTAATAAGCAATGGCATAATGAACTTTTTTGTCCATGGGCATTACATGTAATGTTTTCTTGAAGTATTCAAGAGCTTTAGGCCAATCCTTAATCCGGGCATAATAAATCCCCTTCTTAAGGTGCTGGTTGCCGGTATGATCTATAGAGATCACTTTTTCTTTTTTAAGCCCATTGACTCTATCATTAAACATTCTTACCCACCGCCTTTAGCCTCTTTGATGTCCAGGTTTTTTAGGCCTGGTAGTATTATAAAGAAGGAGGTTGACATATATTTTAAAAAAAAAGCCCCAGCCGGCTGTAGCCAGGACTTCTTTTATTTGAACTCTCCATCACAGAAAGAACTGCTTCCTTATCTGCCCAGTTTCTTATCCACCATTTCCTTGATATCTTGCACAATCTCAGGGTTAGCCAGGGTAGTTACGTCACCCACATCCTCGTTGTTGGAAATGGAACCCAGAACCCGGCGCATAATCTTTCCAGAACGGGTCTTGGGCATATCGGCGCAGATCCATACCCCTTTAGGTGTGGCAATAGGACCAACCACTTCCCTGATCATATTGTTAATCTTCTTCTCCAGTTCCTCGCTGGGCTCATAGCCTGGCTTTAAGGATACATAGAGGTCGGGAATGGAACCCTTAATTTCGTCCTTGGCGGGCACAACAGCCGCTTCGGCAACTTCTTCTACGGCAAGGGCTGCAGACTCAACTTCCTTAGTTCCAAGGCGATGACCGGCCACGTTAATGAGGTCGTCGATCCGTCCCAGGATCCGGAAGTAACCATCGGCAGCTAACACCGCAGCGTCACCTGTCAGGTAAGGCCAATCCCGCCAATCTGTACTTTTGGGATCCTTATTGTACCGCTCGTAGTAAGTCCTCACATAACGGTCCCGGTCCTTCCAGATGGTCTGCATGGACCCGGGCCAGGGGTTAACCATACAAATGTTACCGGCTTTACCGGCTCCCGGTGGAATTTCATTACCTTCTCCATCATAGACCACAGCGTGGAGCCCCGGAACAGTTTTACCGGCGCTACCCGGTTTCATGGGCTCAAGTCCCGGTATGGTGCTGCAGAGGAAACCTCCGTTTTCCGTCTGCCAGTAGGTGTCCACAATGGCCGCTTTTTTCTTACCAACTTTTTCGTAGTACCAGCGCCAAACTTCAGGCTCGATGGGCTCTCCCACGGTAGTCATATGCTTGAATTTGTAGTTATATTTATCGGGCTCGTCATAACCGGCCTTTCGCAGCATGCGAATAGCGGTGGGAGAGGTATGGTAGATATTAACATCCAGCTCCTCGGCAACCCTCCAGCAGCGGCCGGCATCGGGATAGGTGGGAACTCCCTCGTAGATAACAGTACTGGCCCCCAGGGAGAGGGGTCCGTATACGATAAAGGAATGACCGGTAATCCAGCCGATGTCCGCCATACACCAGTAAACGTCAGTGGGCTTGATGTCCTGGATAATATGGGACATGGCGGTCACGTAAGACAGGTAGCCTCCCGTGGAGTGCTGAATTCCCTTGGGCCTTCCGGTGGTTCCACTGGTATACATGAGGAAGAGGATATCTTCCGCGGGCATTGAAACAGGCTCCACGATTTCCCTCTTATGCTTGGCTACCAGGTCGTTCATTATTATATCCCGACCCTCTTTCATGGGGGTAGGAGAAGAGTTCTTTCCTTTATAACGCTGCCAGATGCAGACAGTTTTAATTGTTTGCCCCATTTCTTCAGATTTCTTACAGGCTTCTTCGGCTTTGGCAAAATGGTCCAGGAGCTTACCACTTCGATAGTAAGCGTCCATGGTAATCAAAACTTCACTCTCCGAGTCCCATGCTCTTTCACCGGCAGCCATTCCGCTGAACCCTCCGAAAACCTGGGAGTGGATGATTCCCAAGCGGGCACAGGCCAACATGGTAATGGGAAGCTCGGGAACCATGGGCAGGTGAAGGGTCACCCGGTCTCCCTTTTTCAGTCCCAGCTCATCCCTCAATACGGCAGCAACCTCATTGACCCGCATATAGAGGGTCTGGTAAGTCATGTGAACTATATCTTCCTCTTCCAGTTCCGGCACAAAGTGGATAGCTGTTTTGTTTTTATGTTCTTTCAGGTGCCTGTCTATACAGTTGTAGCTGGCGTTAAGCCTTCCACCCACAAACCATCTCCAGCAGGGCGCATCACTGGTATCTAACATAGTGTGCCAGTATTCATCCCATTCCAACATATCGGCGAATTCTTTATAGTAATAGGGGAAGTTGTCCAGGCTCATTTTTTCCCGAATCTTTGGATCTGTCATATTAGCCTGGGATACGAATTCATAGGAGGGATAAATATACTCCTGCTCTTCCATCGTTACTGAATAGGTGTGCTCTTCTGACATTAGTGAAAAACCTCCTTATAATATAATTAATACAACCAACAGGGACAAAAGTCTATCTTTGAATATCATTACAAGAAGGGATTTTTTATAGCCCCACCTCCCTTAATATTATCAACGGAGCCGAAATGTACACACTTATATTCATAATATTCTGACAATTTTCGACAAAAATTTTCATTTAGGTTAGTTATGGGAAGTTTTTAGAAAGAAAATGAGGTAAATTAAAGCTTGCCGCAGAACTAGAAGAAGCAAAG
>SKLX01000042.1 GCA_007121375.1 Bacillota bacterium
CAGACCTTAAGGAGCAGGGTGCTGTCCGTCCCCCCGGAGAAGGCAACCCCTGCCCCTTTTAAATTGGAGATAAATTCCCTCAAGTTATTCAATTTCTTTTCTATGTCCCTTACCACAGGCTTATTCCTCCCCTTTTTTCTTTTGCTGACGGTAAGCTTCTTCCACCAGGCGGTAAACCTCCTTCAGGGGTCGTCCCTCCCGGTAAGAAATATCCAGGCAGTCCTGGTGTTCGGGTGCCCAGTTCACCTCTTCTTCTCCCAGGTATCCAACCTTTAGGGAGGCTTTCCCCAGGGCGGTTTCCACCTCCACCCTTTCCCGGCGCAGGTAATATTTATCCCCCTTGAAGACACGGAGGCCCAGGCTGGTGGTTTCCCGAAAAATTATAGCCTGCATTTTACCCAGGAAAGGAGGGCTGCATAAAACCTGCAGCATTATTCCCGGCCGGTTCTTTTTCATGTGAAGGGGGATAAGGGATACATCCCAGGCTCCCCCTTGAAAGAGTTTTTCCATGAGGGGCGGATACATTTCCGGGTTCATGTCATCCAGGTTGGCTTCCAGCACTAAAATCTCTTCTTGAAAAATTTCCCCTTCCCTTATTTCCCTTTCTATTATTTCTTCTTCCAAAAGCAGGGCCCGGATAAGGTTGGGGTGGTCCATTTCCTTCAGGCCCGCCCCGTAACCCGTAGCCAGCAGCCTTCCTGCCGGCAGGGGCCCGAAGGAAGAGGCCAGGGAACTGACTAAAGCTGCTCCCGTGGGGGTTACCAGCTCTCCTTCAACTCCCCGGGAGTAGACGGGAGCTCCCTGGAGCAGCTCCAGGGTAGCCGGAGCAGGGAGGGGCAGGGTACCGTGCTGGACCTGGATAAACCCCTCCCCCAGGTGGAGGGGGGAGGAGGTGATCTTTTCCACTTTAAGCATATCTAAAAGGGCCAGAACACCTACCACATCCACCACCGTGTCCAGGGCTCCAATTTCATGGAAGTGGACCTCTTCCGGGGAAACCCCGTGGATTTTCCCTTCTGCCCGGGCCAGGCGGGTGAAAATATAACCGGCCCTATTCTTTAATTGTTCCCCCAGGGAACTTTCTTCCAGAAGCTTTAAAAGGTCCCCCAGGGTACGCAGGGGAGGGGTGGACTCCTTTTTTTCTTCCACTACCAGCCGGGTTCCTGTCATACCCCTGCGGCGTACTTTTTCTGCAGATATTCTAAAGCCTTCCAGCCCCAGCTTATCCAGCTCCCCTTCCAGTTCCTTTATACTTACCATTTCCAGGTCCAAAAGGGCTCCCAGGATCATATCTCCGCTGGCCCCGGAAAAACAGTGGAGATAGAGATGCCTTTCCTTACTCTCCTTCATTTTCCCGGCCCCCTTCCCCGTAGAAATGGTAAAAGGTATTTTTAATCAGGGCTGCGGCAAAGCCTGCCCCAAAGCCATTATCTATGTTTACCACCGTTACCCCCGAGGCGCAGCTGTTTAGCATGGCCAGGAGGGAAGAAAGACCTTCGAAATTGGCCCCGTAACCCACGCTGGTAGGCACGGCAATCACGGGAGTGTTTACCAGGCCTCCCACCACGCTGGCCAGAGCCCCTTCCATCCCCGCCACCACGATAAGAAGGGTGGCTTCGTAAAGGCGTTCCTGGTTATCCAGGAGCCGGTGAAGGCCGGCTACCCCCACGTCATAAAGCCTATCTACCTGACACCCCATGATTCTGGCAGTTACTGCCGCTTCTTCAGCCACGGGAATATCCGCGGTCCCTGCGGTAATCACCAGGACTTTCCCGGGGAAGGTTCTTCTTTCCTTACTTTCCACCGATACCAGGCGGGCCTGGGGATAGTAAAGGCATTCGCTAAACTGGGGTTTTAAGGCTTCATAAACCTCCTCCTCCGCCCGGGTAGCCAGGATGTCCTGGCCCTGTTCCCCCAGGCTCTTGGCAATACCGACAATTTGTGATATGGTTTTACCGGGACAATAAATGACTTCGGGAAAACCCCGGCGGAGGGCCCGCTGGTGATCCACTCGGGCAAAACCCAGGTTTTCATAACCAGGGGAGCGGATCTGCCTTAACCCCTCCTCAACGCTTACCTTCCCTTCCCGTATTTTTTCCAGAAGGTTCAAAATAGTTTTATCATCCATAAGGATCTCCTTTACCGTTATTTTGTTAATAATCGTTTATTTGATAATAATAATACAGGAAACAATTTAATTGTATAAAAAAAAGCTATCCCTGTAAACTTCCATTGCATTAATAAGCCTTTCCATTGAATGTCAGAGGGAGGTGGCCTGGAGGTGTTTATTCCTTCCCCTTGCCTGTCGGGAGGCCTCCTGTCTCCCTTTAAGGCTGTTTATAAGAAGATCACAAGGGACCGGGAGAGTTTAAGGGTGGAGGTTTGGGGATTTATAAAGCTGGGAAATAATTATAAAGGGAGTTACCGGAACCAGGCTAGAGGTGGGGTATATATTTCCCCAAAAAAGATGATCTTACTTGAAGATTAATAGGCCTGATAGACCTGATATTATTAGTTTAGACATCCCTGGTGTGGAGTTTAATATTGGAGGTTATGGGGATTTATAAAACTGGGAGATAGTTATTAAAGGTAGTTGCCGTAACCAGGCTAGAGGTGGGGTATATATTTCCCGGACCGACTGTTTCGACAGGCTGAAGCCGTGATGGCGAAAAGACTGTCGACCAGAGGGAGCCCCA
>SKLX01000029.1 GCA_007121375.1 Bacillota bacterium
AGATAATGCAAAAGTGACAGCCTTTGGTAGTACCCGTCGACCTGATATAGATGTTACCTTTGACCCCAATGTCCAGAGTTTACTGGCAGCTGAAACCCAGGCTGTTACTGTATTTGGAAAGAGCTGGGAATTTCAGGTAACCAATATTTTAGGAACTTCCCTTAAAGAGAATATAAGTATGATTCAGGATACTGTTAGCTATTTGAAGAGTAAGAATCTGGAAGTTATATATGATGCGGAACATTTTTTTGACGGTTACAAAGATAATTCTGAATATGCCCTTCTAACTTTAGAAACTGCCCAGCAGGCCGGGGCAGATGTAATTGTTTTATGTGATACCAATGGTGGAGTTATGCCTTTTGAGTTAATGGATATTATCAGGGAAGTAAAGAAAAGAATTAATGTCCCCTTAGGGATTCACACCCATAATGACTCAGGAATGGCTGCGGCAAATTCTGTTATTGCTGCTCAAATGGGGATTCGGCATATTCAAGGGACTATTAATGGATATGGGGAAAGGTGTGGAAATGCAAATCTCTGTACCATCATTCCCAATTTAAAACTAAAACTGAATATGGACTGTATAAAAGATGAAGACTTAACAAAACTAACCAATGTGTCTCGTTATGTTTCAGAACTGTCTAACTTGAGTCACCAGGGGTCTCAACCTTATGTAGGAAATAATGCTTTTGCCCATAAAGGAGGGATCCATGTAAGTGCTGTTAGTAAATATAGTAAAGCCTACGAACATATAGATCCCCTTAAGGTGGGTAACAAAAGAAGAATCCTCATTTCTGAACTGTCTGGGAAGAGCAATGTTCTTTACAAAGCCCGTCAAAATAATATTGAGCTTCATAAAGACCTTCCTGAAACCAGGGAAGTAGTAGAACTGATTAAAAGACTTGAGTCTCAAGGCTACCAGTTTGAAGGGGCAGAAGGTTCTTTTGAACTTTTACTTTGGAAAGCTTTGAATTCCTATCGGAACTTGTTTGAACTGGAAGGTTTTCGAGTAATCGTTGAAAAATATGGAGGAAATTCCATGGTTTCAGAAGCTACTATTAAAGTAAAAGTCGATAACCACAGGGTCCATACTGCGTCAGAAGGTAATGGCCCGGTAAATGCCCTGGATAACGCCCTTCGAAAAGCGCTGGAAGAGATTTATCCCCAGATCAATAATATAAAACTGGTAGATTATAAAGTTAGAGTTCTTGATGGTCAGGATGGAACAGGAGCCAAAGTCAGGGTGCTCATTGAATCCTCCGATGATAAAAGGAAGTGGGGTACTGTTGGAGTATCTTCTAACATTATTGAAGCAAGCTGGTTGGCCCTGGTGGATAGTATTGAATATGGGCTTCTTAGTGAAGAAATAAGTGCTCAAAATTTACTGGTAAAAAGCAACAGTTAAATCCTGAACCAGGGTGGTAACATGGAAGTTTTAAAGCGTTTGATTAAAATGTTAATACCTTACAGGTTTGTTGTCATGGGCTCTTTTTTAGCAGCCCTTTTGGTCATGGTTTTGAATATTGCATTACCTCAGCTTATAAGGATTGTTATTGACAGGGTTATACTCCAGGAAGAGCTTCATTTGTTGCAGTATATTGCCCTTGGTATTGTAGCCATAGCCTTATTTAAGGCGATCTTTACTTTTATCCAAAGATACTCCATTGAATACGCAGCCCAAAGAATTATATATGACCTGCGTAATGAGCTTTATTCCCATCTTCAATATCTTTCCTTTAGTTATTATAACCGGATGCCTACGGGGCAGCTTATGTCCCGGGTTACCAGTGATGTGGAAACTCTTCGCCGCTTTCTAGATTTTGGTATAATTCATTTTCTCCAGAGCACTATTACTATTATCGGAGTCCTGGCCATAATGTTTTATATGAATACTTTTTTAGCCCTGGTTTCCCTGGCCCTTCTTCCCTCATTAATTATTACTATATACCAGTTTGGGAAAAAGGTAAAACCAGCCTATACCGATGTACAAAAACAACTGGCCTCCCTTACTTCTGTACTGCAGGAGAATCTTTCGGGTATCAGGCTTGTCCAGGCTTTTACCCAGGAGAGCAAGGAAAGAAATAAGTTTTTTAATAAAAACAAGGACCTTTTTGATCGGAATATTTTTGCCGTCAGATTATGGTCTTTTTATTTTCCTTTTATGAATTTTATTTCGGGTTTAGGCACAGCCCTTATTTTTTGGTTAGGGGGAAGGGCAGTTATTTTGGGGCAGCTGCAGCTGGGTGAACTGGTTGCCTTTAACAGTTATTTGTTGCTGCTGGTTATGCCTTTAAGAATGTTAGGGTGGGTTATAAGTCTTACCCAGAGATCCATAAGTTCAGGAGAAAGAATATTTGAAATTCTTGATTCAGAGCCTGAAGTCAAAGATTATCCTGGTGCACTGGATTTAAAAAATGTAGAAGGGCATGTTGAATTTAGAAATGTAAGCTTCTCCTACGATGGTAAAAAAAAGGTATTGAGGAATATTAATTTTACCGCAGAGCCGGGGGAATTTATAGCAATTGTGGGGTCAACGGGTTCAGGTAAGAGCACTTTGGTAGAAATGATTCCTCGTTTTTATGATCCTGTAGAAGGAAAGGTTTTGCTGGATGGATATGATCTCCAGGATATTTCATTGAAGAGCTTAAGATCAAACATAGGATTGGTTTTTCAAGATACTTTTTTATTTTCCG
>SKLX01000099.1 GCA_007121375.1 Bacillota bacterium
AATGTCTTTATAAGGTGAAAGAAAGGTGAAATAATGAGCTATTTAGCCCTTTATAGAAAGTGGAGACCCGGAGAGTTTGAAGAATTAATAGGCCAGCCCCATATCACCCGGACCCTGGAAAATGCTTTGAAGAGTGGACGTATTTCCCATGCCTATCTTTTTTGTGGTCCCCGGGGAACGGGTAAAACAAGTGCAGCTAAAATCCTGGCCAAGGCTTTAAACTGTGAGAAAGGTCCTGCCCCCCGCCCCTGCAACCAGTGCCCTGTATGCCAGGGAATCAACAGGGGTACGGTGATGGATGTTTTGGAGATTGATGCAGCATCAAACCGGGGCATAGATGAGATAAGGGAATTAAGGTCCAAGGTGAGATACGGCTCTACGGAAGGCCGTTTTAAAATTTATATAATAGATGAAGTGCATATGTTAACTCAGGAAGCTTTCAATGCCCTTTTAAAAACCCTGGAGGAACCTCCCCAGGGAGTGGTATTTATTTTAGCCACTACTGAACCCCACAAACTTCCTTCCACCATTCTTTCTCGATGTCAGCGTTTTGATTTCCATCGGATAGGTCTTTCTGCCCTGGTAGAAGGCCTGTCCAGGATAGCCTTCCAGGAAGGAGTAGAGATTGAGGAGGAGGCCTTAAAGCTTATCGCCCGAAGCTCAGAAGGGGGAATGAGGGATGCCCTGGGGCTCCTGGAACAGGTTGTCTCCTTTAGTGATGGTCCTGTTAACCTGGAAGAAGCCAAAGAGGTTCTGGGCATGGAGGAGGAAGAGGTTTTTATCAGTCTTGGAGAGGCAGTACTAAATAATGACCTGGTTTCTGCCCTTAGAGGGATCCAGAAAGTGGTAGATCGGGGACGGGATATGTCCCAGTTTCTAAGGGATATAACTAATTACTTCCGGGGTCTTATGCTTTTAAAGATCCAGGGGGAAGAAACCCTGGATATTCCCTGGGCTTCCCTGGGCTCGATGAAGGAGCAGGCCAGGTCCTTTTCCCAGGAAGGTCTTTTGGCAGTTAATGAAGTTTTAACGGAGGCGGTCTATCAGCTCCGGGGTAGTTCACAACCCCGGTTTGTTTTGGAAACGGCAGTTTTCCAGATATGCCATATGGATTACAGGCTTAATATAAAAGAACTACAAAAAAAGGTGGAGAAGCTGGAAAAGCAGCTTCTCCAAAGGGAAGGGGAGGGATACCATCCTCCCGGGGAAAATGGTGAAAAGGAGAAGGAAAAAGAAAAGGAAGAAGGGATTGGATATCAAGGCAGTCCCGGGTGGAAAGAGGAGGAATCCTTACGAGAATTTCCAGAAGTATTGGAGGATTCTGGCATCTCCAAAACTAGCAAATCACCAGAACCATTAGAACCTGTTAAATACCCGGAACCAGACCCCCTGGAATTACCGGATTACCCGGAGGCCCCTGAACTCCAGGAAATAACAGAAAACACTAATACACGGGAGCCTTCAGAAACTAAGGGCAGTTGGCAGGCTCCAGGATCTAAAGCAGCAGAAGGCGGGAAAATTTCAGGAACAGAGGATCCTGTCAAGGAAGAAACCCTTTCCCTGGAAAAAATCCAAAGGGGATGGGGTAAAATTCTAAAGTCTCTTTCCCGGAGCAAAGTAGTAACCTGTTCCTGGCTGGAGAACAGTAATCCCCAGTCCCTGGAGGGCAAGTTCCTTACTATAGAAGTAAAAAACAGCGTAGCCCAGGGTATACTGGAAAAGGGGGAGCACCAGAATAATATTAAGGAAGCTATTAGGGTCCTTACTGGAGAAGAGGTTTCCTTAAAGTTTGTAGTGGAAGATAAAGATAAGGAGAAAAGAGAAAAAGACCTCCAGGAGGAGAGTTTTGAAGAGGGGGGAACACATTACCATCCCCCAGGAGAGACAGGTGTAGGGAGTACTGGAGATTCTAATAATTTAAACAGTAGTAATAAGAATAAAAATATGTTGGACTTTAATGATAGGGAAGATAATAGAGATGGAGAAGGCCTTATAGAGGAGGCCCTGGAGATGTTTGAAGGAAAAATAATGGAAGAAGATGAATTTGAATCTAAGAAGGGAGGATTTTTTAATGAAGGGGAACATGGGAAAAATGATGAAACAGGTGCAAAAAATGCAGGCGGACATGGCTAAAATGCAGGAGGAATTAGCAGATAGAACTATGGAGACTTCCGCTGGTGGCGGCGCAGTAAAGGTGGTAGCTAACGGGAAAAAGGAAATTAAAGAAGTAATAATAGATCCCCAGGCGGTGGACCCGGAAGATGTGGAAATGCTTCAGGATTTAATTATTAGCGCAGTTAATGAGGTTTTAAAAAAGGTAGATGACATGGTGGCAGAAGAAATGCAAAAAATTTCTGGAGGCATGAACCTGCCTCCCGGCTTATTCTAATTACTGGAGAGATGCCTGTGGTTTATTCAAAAGCTATGGCCAGACTGGTTGAAGCTTTCAACAAACTGCCCGGGATTGGACCTAAAACTGCTCAACGTCTGGCATATTTTATTTTAAAGCTACCCCGGGAAGAGGTAGAGGTCATTTCCCAGGCCTTAATAGAAGCCAGAGATAAAATAACCCTGTGTTCCTGTTGCGGCAATTTTACCGAGGAACAGCCCTGTCATGTATGCCGGGATAATAGAAGGGACCCGGGGGTTATATGTGTGGTGCAGGAACCCCGGGACCTTTTAGCTATGGAAAAAACAGGAGAATATCAGGGGAATTATCATGTGCTCCAGGGAGCTATTTCTCCCATTGATGGTGTAGGACCTGATAACATAAGGATAAAGGAACTGCTGGAGAGAGTTCAACAGGGAAATGTCAAGGAAATCATACTGGCTACCAATCCCAATGTGGAGGGGGAGGCAACGGCCATGTATATTTCCCGTTTGATGAAACCCCTGGGAGTGAGGATAACCCGCATTGCCCACGGTCTGCCCGTAGGAGGAGACCTGGAATATGCTGATGAAGTTACCCTGACCAGAGCCCTGGAAGGGAGAAGAGAGATTTAAAAAACTGGTGATAACCACCAGTTTTTTTATTTCGATGTAAAAGATAATATTTTAACCTCCCAGGCATATATTATAAAAAAGGTTAGGGAGGCAAGAAAGTTGTGAGTAAAATACAAAAGGTTATAACAGGTTTTACCAGCTTTTCCTCAAAAATAATTCTTTTTGATAAAAATAGTGCCCCTACAAAAGAGGAGGAGTTGCGGGAAATTATTGAACAAGCTCGACTGGAATGGAAGAGGGCAGAGGATTTTTTTAACTGGGTGGAGGACCCCGAGCTGGTAGACCATGCTGTATATGCCCTGGAAGCTGCCGAAAAAAAATATATCTATCTTCTTAAAAAAGCCCGGAAAAGGAGATGGGAAGAAAATTTATAATTGAAAATAAATTCTTATGGGAGGAGGGATCTTATATTGGAAGGATTAGATTATAATACTATAATTGCCTTTGCTTTTGCTGCCCTGCTGATTTATATAATTGGCAGACTGCTGGTGGTTCCTGTAAAAATGATGGTCAAGCTTTTAGGTAATGTCCTGGTAGGAGGATTATTATTGTTAATTTTTAATTTTTTAGGCTCCCCCCTGGGGATAAACCTGGGAGTAAATATTATAACAGCCTTGACAGTAGGGGTGCTGGGTATACCCGGGCTGGTCATGCTGGTTTTTATTCAAAGAATCCTGGGATAAGCTTTGTGAAAACAAAGCTTATTTTATTTGGTAGGCTATTTTAGTTAACTTATTAAAGAAACCTAAAAAAAAACTTAAAAAAATTGTTCAAAAACTAAAGACAATACATTTAGGGACGATAGTAATTCTACAAGGATAAAAAGGAAATAAATAAAAATTTTTAATCATGAAATTGAAAGGAGAGGCAAGAATGAAAAGGTTATTTAACTTTAACTTGGGGCTGGGAGCAAAGCTGGTTGCGGGGTTTTTAGTAATTGCCCTGGCACCCATGGCTTTGGCTGCTTTTACTGCTCTTCAAGGGATAAATGAGGGGATTGAAGAACAGGCCCAATCGGCTATCAACAGTGATCTAAACTCAGCTAACGAAATTTTCCAACAGCGAATAAAGGAAATTTCTTTGCTGGCTAATGTTTTAAGCCATGATGAAAACCTGGCTAACCTGGTCAAGGAGGGGAATGTAGATGGTATTTCCCGCCTTTTGTCCAACCATTACGAAAATCAAGATCTTTGCATGTTAACGGTGGCTGATTCCCAGGGGGAAGTAATTTACAGGGCTGGAAGCCAGGTTACGGGAGATAATATTGCCGAACATCCCTGGTTCAGGGAGATAGTAGCTGGAAACTCTTTAGAGGGTCCCCTGGTTTTGGAGGAGGATTACCTGGAAAGGGAGGACCTGGCAGAGCAGGCCTTCTTAAACATTATAGAAACGGAGGGAGCCCGCCCTTCTTCCCAGACAGAGGAAAGGAGAGGAATGGTTCTTGTCTCGGCAGTACCCCTTTATGACCAGGAAGGTGAGATTAGTGGTTCCATAATAGCAGGAGACCTGATAAACAATAATTTTCAGCTGGTAGACCAGGTGGGGGAACTTCTGGATGTAACCTCTACCATATTTTTAGAGGATCTGAGGATTTCTACAAATGTAAGAAACCTGGAGGGAGAACGGGCAACGGGAACCAGGGTTTCTGAAGTAGTGGCCCAGGAGGTTTTAGATAGAGGGGAAAGGTACCTGGGAAAAGCTTTTGTCGTTACCGAGGATTATATTACCGCCTATGACCCCATAAGAGACCCTCGAGGGGAAATAATAGGTATTAACTATGTGGGAATAAGGGAAGCCCCCTTTGTGGCCATGAAAAGTGATAACTTAAACAGATTTATTGTTATTGCCCTCCTTAGTTTGGGACTGGCTGTAGGATTTTCCGCCTTTATTACCAGGGGTATTACCAGGCCTGTGGGAAGCTTGATGGAGCAGATGAAAAAGGCGGAAGAAGGTGATCTCAGTGTAAAGGCGCAAAGCACGTCTAAAGATGAACTGGGACAGCTGGCCAATAGTTTTAATAATATGCTTCAGGGGCAGAGGGAAATGATAAGAAAGGTACTGGGAACTACTAAAAGTGTTTCCCAATCCTCCCAGAATCTATCAGCAGCTATAGAAGAAAGCAATGCCACCATGCAGGAAATTTCTTCTGCCATAGATGGGGAAGTGGCAATGAAAGCCCAGGATATTTCCAGCATTTCTAATAAAGCATCAGAAAGTGGGGCACAAACGGAGGAAATTGCTTTACAGGGGGCAGAAGCAGTAGAAGAATCAGTTAAAGCCATGAATGAGATAAATGAAGCAGCTCGGGAAGTTGGGTCCGTTATTGGGGAACTGGATGAAGCATCAGAACAGATAGGAGTAATTGTAAAAACTATAACAGGAATTGCTGAACAAACCAACCTGCTGGCCTTAAATGCAGCCATCGAAGCAGCCCGGGCTGGTGAACAGGGAAGAGGATTTGCCGTGGTAGCCGAAGAAGTCAGGAAACTGGCTGAAGGCAGCAGCGCCGCCGCAGGTGAAATAGGTGACTTAATCTCTAATATCCAGGGTAAGACAGGGAATGCTGTAGAAAAAATGGAAAAGGCCAGCGAAATTGTAGAAAAGGGAACCCAGTTAGGTGAAACAACCCGGGAACATCTTCAGCAAATTAAGGAGGCAGTCAATGAAGTGGGAAGCTACATCAAGGAAATTGCTACAGACGTTGAAGATCAAACCTCTTCTACGGAGGAGATTGCTGCCAGCACTCAGCAGCAGACAGGCGTTTTAGAAGATATAAGCCGCACCACTAATGAACTGGCTTCCATGGCGGAGGAACTGGCTCAATTGATAGAAAAATTTAAAATAAATGATAACTAAGAATAAAATAATTAATAATTAAATTAACCTGGAAACTTATTAAGCGGGCTGGAGCCTGCTTTTTGTTTGTAAAAATTTTGCCTTTGATATTTGTCATAATATCTACATTAAAAGTAAAATAGAGATATATTCCCGGAAGATGTGAAAAAAAACACTAATTTGCTAATTGTCCCTTATTAGCTCTAATATGCGAAAAAATGGGGATTATTGCGGCAAAAGCCCTGGCAACAAGTTAGCTGAATTAGAAATGAGCTTTCTTGACGGTGCTACAAATATCTGTTATAATCAATCTCAAGTTTTTTTAGTAAAATGCTGTTAAGATTGTTAATCAACTCTATAACAGGCAATCCTGGCTATTCAATATACTTCCTTTGTAACAGGGACTGGGGGGAACTCAATTGAACATCGTGGAAGCTTATGTTGGCGAATATGCAAGCGGCAAGAGTGAAAATGCTGTAAATAGAGCCCTGGAACTGGTTGAACAAGGAAGAAGGGTGACCCTGGTTGATTTAGATCTGGTTGAGCCCTTTTATACCCTTCGCCCCCTAAAGAAAACGCTGGAAAGTAAAGGGGTCAGGGTAATAGCCTGGGAAACTAAAGAAACTTTCGGCCTGGGTGAAGCCGGGTATGTTTTAAAGCCTGAGATGAGGTGGGCCCTTCGCAGGGAAGGGGACATTATTTTTGATGTAGGTTATGGTATCCAGGGAATAAAGATTTTTAACCTGATAGAAGGGTTATGGGAAAACGAAGACCTGAAAATATACGTGGTAGTTAATATCAGCCGTCCTATGACTTCTTCTGTGGAGGATATTATTACTTATCTCAGTAGCTTTAAAAAGGTTGATGGGTTAATAAACAACAGTCATCTGGGGGAACAGACGGACCTGGATATAATTCAGGAAGGTGCCTGTATTGTAGGGGAGGTAAGCCGACTCACCCAAATTCCTGTTATTGCCTCCACCATGGAGAAGACTTTTGCTGCCCTGGTAGGCAGTGAATCATTTATGGGATTTCCGGTTAGATATATAGAACGATATATGCCTCAAACATTTTGGTAATAATTAAACAGCTCTTGCTGTTTAATTATATTTTTAAATCCTTATAGGGTTGTAAAGCCTATATCCAAGGAGGTGTTAAATTTTGGAGAAACCCATTGTGGAAGAAAAAAGGGTATTTATGACGGGGAATGAAGTTGTGGCCTGGGGAGCTATAGCCGCCCAGGCAGATATAATGTATGGTTACCCCATAACTCCCCAAAATGAAATCATGCATTACTGGACCCGGCTGGCTCCGAAATATCAAAAGAAATTTTTGCAGACAGAAGATGAGCTATCTGCAGGATTTGCAACCATAGGCGGGGTTATAGCTGGCAAAAAGGCTTTTTCAGCCACTGCAGGCCCCGGGAATACCCTCTTTCAAGAGCCTGTATCCATGGCTGAAATGATGCGCATTCCCATGGTAGTAGTTATCCAGCAGAGGGGAGGTCCTTCTACAGCTACCGTTATATATTCCCAGCAGGAAGTAAACATGACTACTTATGGTGGTAACGGTGAAGGTATGCGGATAGTTTATTCTACTGCCAGCCACCAGGAGCTTTTTGACTGTATGATCAAAGCATTTAATAATGCCTGGAAATACAGATTTCCTACCTTTGTTTTGGGAGATGGTTACCAGGCTAAAATGAGGGAACCCCTGGTAATGTATGATCCCCAGGACCGGGGAATTGAACTGATCGAACCGGAAATTATAATTGGGAAAGAAGGTGTTCCAGGAAGAGATAGAGATCCTGTTTTTCTCAGGAACGCTTACAGCATGGAAGAGGAACTTTATGATGTTTTAATGCCTACCATTGAAGAATATGACAGGATAGCACCGGAAATAACTGAATACCATTCCTTCTCCTGTGAGGATGCTGACCTGATTATTGTAGCCCACGGTATAGTAAGCCGGGCTGCCGTTGCAGCGGTAGAGGACCTTCGAAAAGAAGGAGTTAAGGTAGGAGTATTTAGACCTGTAACCCTGAGACCTTTCCCCGAAGAAGCCTTGAGGGAAGTAGCAGGAATAACTCCAAATTTTCTGGTTGTTGAATCTTCCAATGGACAAATGGCCAGGTTATTTAAAGAAGCCCTTTTCGGTATGGAAGTTAAAATGGATACCATATTTAAACCAGGGGTAGGCATTACCTCAGAAGAAATTGTGCAACAAGTTAAAAACATAGCCGATAGTGGTATAAAAACAACTATTAAATAAATGGCTGCCACAGCTAAAAAAACTTACAAGGGGGTTTGTTAATGGAAGCAACGGTCATGCCCAGATCATGGAACCTGGAAACGAAGCCACATAAATTTTGCCCGGGGTGCGGTCACGGTTTGGTTCTCAGAGCCTTGGGTGAAGCTATAGACGAATTGGATATTCAAGACAGATCAGTATTCGGTTGTGATATTGGATGTTCCCTTTTAGCGTGGGACTTTTTTAACCTTGATTCGGTGCAGACCCATCATGGAAGAACCGTCCCCGTTGTAGTTGGGCTGGTCCGGGCCAATCCTAATCTGATAGGTATAGCTTATATGGGAGACGGAGGAGGATATGCCATTGGTGCTCAGCACCTTGTTAATTCTGCTAACAGAAACGACAAAATATTGGTGGTGCTGGTTAACAATACCAACTACGGAATGACTGGTGGTCAAATGGCTCCCACCACTTTGCCCGACCAGGTGACAGAGACAACTCCTTATGGAAGAAATATAATGGAAACAGGAGCCCCCACCCAGGGCGCTGAAATGGTAACTGCCATAACTCCTGAAGGAGCTTATGTGGCCCGGGGCACAGTAGCCAAGATGAATAGGCTTAAAAAGATGTTTAAAAGGGCCCTGCTAAATGTGGCGGAGGGGAATGGATTTTCTTTTATAGAGATATTATCTACTTGTCCTACAAACTGGAGAACGAATGCCAGGGATACATGGAAATTCCTGGAGGAGGACATGACTAAATACTTTAAGGTGGGTGAACTAAAAGTACCCCCCACATTAAAGGAGGAATAGTTTCTGTGGATAAACTAGTAAGAATTGCTATCGCCGGCGAAGGTGGGCAGGGTGTCCAGTCTATTGCTGACATTCTAGCGGAAGCAGGAAATGAGGAAGGTAAAGAAGCTTTATATATTCCTAATTTCGGGATAGAGCAAAGGGGGGGCGTCTCTTTAGCTTATGTTCAAATTGGGGACAAGCTTATTGGTTCTCCTAAATTTGAAGAAGGAGATGTGGTTGTAGCCCTCAGTGAAAGGGCAGTAAAAAGAATTATTTCTTATGTGGGGAGTAATACTATATTTGTATACGATAATTCTTTAATTGTTATTCCAGAGGTTACAGAGGAAATTGAAAATATGCCTTCATACCAGGCTATGGATACCAATAAAGAAAAGGAACTTTTCAGGGAAAAAATTAATAATTCTATACACATTCAAAAAACTGCTGCTACTGTAACAGGTGTTCCTGCTACTGACCTGGCTAAAAGAGAACTTCATCCTCGGGTTTTTAATGTAATTGTTCTGGGAGCAGTGATTGAGGCAGCAAAAATAGTTAGTGAAGAAAGTGTTAAAAGAGCTATGGAAAACAATCTGGGGAGAAAATTCGAAAAAGACCCGGCATTAAGAGAATTAAATCATAAAGCGTTACATAAGGGCATTGAAATTATCAGGAAAGCCCTTGTAAGGAGTTGATAATATGTCTTTAACTTCCGATTCAATTCGATTTATTGGTAAAAAAGGATACTTTAATATTTTTCCTCAACTGTGTAAGGGATGCGGCCTCTGTAAAGAGAAATGCCCCTATGATGCTTTGGACTGGTCAGATGAACTGGGGATATACGGTACTCCTATTGTAGAACCCTATATGGATAAATGTACTGCCTGTGGATTATGTGAAAAATCCTGTCCCGACTGTGCTATCTTTATTGAGAAGAAAAAGAAGGCAAAAAGGAAAGAGGAAAAGATTAAAAGTTAGTAATATGGAGTAATTTTAACTATATTTATTCTAATGGCATGTAAATGCCATTCTTTTTTTAGATGTTTTTTTAGAGTCTTGACAAGAAAAATAAAACATGCTAATATATAACCCGTGCCTCAAAAGAGGCGGTATTAAGCCTCTGACAAATGGGGCACTGTTCTTTGAAAACTAAACAGGACTCACACGAATACCTTCGGTACCCAACCGGAGGTAAAAAAACCAAGGGCTCCAGTGAAAGCTGGTGACCCTGTGGATTCCTAAAGCCCTGTAGTTTTTAATAAATTACAGGCAAGTTCTGTAAAGCAGGACGCTACAGTAAATTAGCCTTCT
>SKLX01000090.1 GCA_007121375.1 Bacillota bacterium
ATTTTACTATGATATAAAAAAGATAATTAAGGCAGGGCTTTGGATTACCAGCGATCTCCAGGCCAGAAGAATGTTCTATTTGCTATTAACAGGCTGCGTCCCCACCGGTTTGATGGGGGTTTTATTTCATTCTTTTTTTATTGGTGTTTTTAACTCTGTCCTGACCGTTGGTTTTATGCTTTTATTGACGGGCAGCCTGCTGTGGATGATTAACTGGAAGGTTCCAGGGAAAAAGAAAGTAAACCAAATGACATTTTGGGATGCTTTGCTCGTCGGATTTTTCCAGGGATTAGCTATTATTCCTGGCATTTCTCGGTCTGGGGCCACTATTTCTGCTGCCTTATTTAAGGATCTTAACAGGGAAACAGCAGTACGATATTCTTTTATATTGGCTTTGCCTGCTATCCTTGGAGCTAGCCTTATGGAGATGAGAAAACTCTTGTTCGGGATAAATGAAGGAGAGGTTCTAATATTTCTGGTAGTGGGAGCTCTTCTTGCTTTTTTATCTGGTGTGCTGGCCATAAGGACATTTATTCGTTTTCTTCACCTGAGCAAACTTCATTTTTTTGCATATTACTGCTGGCTAATAGGTTCCCTGGTGATTCTTTGGCAGGTTACCCAAAGTTTTAATTAAGAAAAAGGTTTTACCTTTTACTATAA
Organism: Bacillota bacterium; assembly: GCA_007121375.1. Taxonomy (GTDB): domain Bacteria; phylum Bacillota; class Dethiobacteria; order SKNC01; family SKNC01; genus SKLX01. Next base: position 661 of record SKLX01000090.1, read on the forward strand.
AGGTTTTTGCCGGTTATCGACGAATTACTATATTGAGGTGTTTACCATGCATAACATGTTTAATGAACTTAAGGAAGACTTTCGCTTTCAGTTAAAAGGTTTATTCCTAATGGCTCTAAGCCTGTTATGCTTTGCTGGTTTAAAATTTACAGAGCAAACGGGTTCTGTGGGAAGCCTTTTGGCAGGATTATTACATTTTATAGCAGGAGAATTGGCTTATGTAATCCCTTTGATAATCTGCTTGCTGGGCATTAATAAAATATTACCAGGCAGCATAAAAAATGTACGTACGCGTTTTATGGGGTTTTTAATAATTATCTTATTGCTGGTTGTTGCCGTTCATTTAAACCTGATGATAGAAGCTTCCCTAGCAGAATACAGTATTTATGAGGCCAGTTATAACCTGGGGATACAAAGACAAGGGGGAGGTTTAACTGGTGCCTTGCTCTCTATAGTATTATTCTTTTTCTTTGGTGAGATAGGAAGTTACATTGTAGTAGGAGCTTTGGCCATTGTTGCCTTTCTTTTAATGATGAATGTTTCCCTGACACAACTTTTTGAAATCTTTAAAAAAGCTTTTTCCCGAATATTTCCCCGCATAAAACCTTTTTTTCAGGAATTATTTGAATTGCTCTTTACAGAAGAGGAAGAAGAAAGAGATGAGAGAGAAGCTTTAGCATTACCCGGTACTTCTTCCCGGGATTCTTACAGTTTTTACGATAAAGAAAAGGATATTACCCCTTCAATACCTGTTCTTGTTGAGGAGAAGAATAAGGCTGTGAATGAAATGATAGAGGAGGAAAAGGAGGAACAAATAGAAGAACCAGAGGCAGAGGAGAAGAAGGAATATAATAGTCAAAAAAAATCCGGGTCATTTAGCCTGGTAGTAAATAACCAAGAATTGATGGGATATGAGCTTCCATCCCTTTCATTATTGCCTAAACGAACCCAGGTGAGGGATAACCAGCAGAAAAAAACTGCCCTCGAAAGGGCCAAAACTCTGGAAGGAACCTTAAATAATTTTGGAGTAAAGATAAGAAATATTGAAGTCCATTCGGGGCCTACCGTTACCCGCTATGAATTACAGCCAGCAAAGGGAGTAAAAGTTAGCCGCATTGTAAATCTTGCTGATGATTTAGCATTGAGCCTGGCTGCTCCCGGGGTGCGGATTGAAGCCCCCATTCCCGGGAAGGCGGCGGTGGGAATAGAAGTTCCTAATAAAATCATTTCCCCCGTTTATTTGCGAAGCGTTATGGAAGATCCTGAATTTTTGGACTCAAAATCTCGCCTGACTGTTGGATTGGGAAAGGATCTTTATGGTAAGGCTGTAATAACAGACCTGGGTAAGATGCCCCATCTTCTTATTGCAGGTGCTACCGGCTCCGGTAAAAGTGTTTGCTTGAATTCCTTAATTATAAGCCTTCTCTTTAAAGCCAGGCCCGAGGAAGTTAAATTCTTGATGATAGATCCTAAATATGTAGAATTGAATACCTACAACGGTATACCTCACCTCCTGGCACCTGTTATATCTGATAAAAAGAAAGCCTCAACGGCTTTAAAAAAGATGGTAAAAGAAATGAATGAAAGGTATGAAAGATTTGCCCGGGAAGGGGTACGGGACATTGTAAGTTACAATGATTTAATGGTAAAGGAAAAGAATTATAGGGATGTACTACCATATATAGTGGTGGTCATAGATGAATTGGCAGACATTATGCTGGTTTCTCCCCAGGAGGTTGAAGATACCATAGCCCGCTTGGCCCAGATGGCCAGGGCTGCAGGTATTCATTTAGTTTTAGCTACTCAAAGGCCTTCTGTAAATGTTATAACGGGAGTAATAAAAGCTAATATAACTACACGCATAGCCTTTGCCGTTTCTTCCAATACTGATTCAAGGGTTATTCTTGACAGGGTGGGGGCAGAAAAGCTAATTGGTCAGGGGGACATGCTGTACCATCCTGTAGGCATAC
>SKLX01000154.1 GCA_007121375.1 Bacillota bacterium
AGGTCCAGGACCTCCTGCTCCCTCCGGGTAAACTTTTCCCCCGACCTGGAAAGGGTCTCCTCCAGGATTTCCTCCCCCCACCCCAGGATTACCCCCTCCCTGATCAAAGGGATCAGCTTCTGGACAAAGGAAGGGGAGAGGGCCTTTTGGGGACTGCTGTTTTTTTTCTTCCAGGCGGAGTATTTCCTCAAAAGCTTCAGCATAGGCCTTCCCTCGTCTATGAATTTACGGAGGTAACCCAGGGGCTCTGCCATCAGCAGGGATTTTTCCAGAACCTCCATGGCCCTGAAGGTTTCTCCCTGGTTAAAGTAGGCCAAAGCCTTCAGGTTAAAGACCTCAATCATCCCGTGGTGGCGTTGTTCCCGCTCCATAAGGAGATGTAAGCGGGCTAAAAATACCATGGTGTCTTCATATTTGCCCTGGCCCATCAGGACCCGGGCCATGGTAAGGTACTCCAGCTCCCGGTGGGGCAGGAGCCGGTCATATATGCTGAGGCGATTCTTTTCCATCCAGGCCCCGGCCTTTTCCCTGTCCCCCTTTCTTAAAAGGAGCTGGACCTTAAAGGCATTTAAATGGGGAACCCACTGTTTGTGCCGGGTTTCCCTTATCCTCTGGCAGCCCTGCTCCACCACCTCCAGGGCTTCCTCCTCCTTTCCCCAGGCCCTTTTAATCTTGGCCAGGCAAATCAGGCCGGGAATTAAAACCCCCAGGGATTCCTCCTCCTGGGCTTCACTGAGACCCTCCAGGAGCACAGGTAAAGCCCTTTCCAGCTGGTTCCACTCATAGAAGAGTTCTCCCATGATAACATATATATACCCACCCGGGGCTCCAATTTTCCAAAAGGAACCCTTTAGTCTCCCATCAAGGGGTAAATGGGCAAGCTTTTTTATCTGGTTGTAGTAGCCGGCAACACCCCCCAGGAGATTTCCTTCTCCCCGGTTGAAGGCAAAGGAATTATTAAAAATCCTTTTTTGATGGGTAAAATAGTTCAGGGATCGGGTGCAAAGTTCCCAGGCCAGGGAGTAGTCCTTACTCCGGTGGGCCAGGTAAGCCTGGACCATTAGTTTTTCCCCAAAAAGGATTTGTTGATATTCCTGGACCTTTTCCTCCCCAATCCTAATCTCTGCCCTTTTAACCCACCCCTCCGCCTCCTCCAGGTCCTCCGTCAGGGAGGCCCCCCAGGCAAAAGCCAGGCAAAGGACAGGGCTTTTTCCCACCAGCTCCTGGGGCAGGAGCCTTAACCAGGTCAAAAGCCTGTTACACTCCATGTTTTTTAGCATCCGGGGAGCTTCCTCTTCCAGGAGGGAAAGGGCCCTTTCATAGTTCTCCCCCTGGATATAATGGCTGATGGCTTCCTGAATAAGCCCGTGGTCCTCAAACCAGCTTCCCGCCTCCCGATGGAGAAGGGACAGCCGGTAAGTCCCCTTTTTATGCAGGAGATAGCGCAAAAACTGGCTAAAAAGGTTGTGGTAACGGTACCAACCCCTCCCCCAGTCCAGGGTGATAATAAAAGCATTGGTCTCCGCCAGTCTTCCCAGTATCTCCCTGCTGTTGGTGCGCCCCGTAATGGCGTCACAAAGATCTGCTATCTGCCTTTCCAAAATGGAGGTAACCAGTAAAAACTCCTGGATCTCCTCCTCCCAACCGTTAAAGACCTCCTCGGCCAGGTAAGCAGCAACGTAAAGGTTGTCCCCCCGGAAGTTTTTAAAAAAACTGGCACAATCCTTCTCCTGTTCCCGGGAAAGGACCGCCATGTGAAGGCCGGCCACCCAGCCTTCCACCTTCTTATCTAAATAATCTATATATACGTCATCCCTCTGCATCTGCCTCTGCTGGCAGAAGGTGAAAACCTCCTCCCGGTTAAAGCGAAGGTCTTCCCCCCTTATTTCCTTAACCTCCCCCCTCACCCTTAAGCGGGTCAGGTTAAGGGCGGGCTCCTCCCGGCTCAAAAGGACCACATGCATGTTTTCCGGCATATGGTTTATGAAAAACAAAAAGCTCTCCTGCAGGGAGTGATTATCAATCAGGTGGTAATCATCCAGGACCAGGATGTAGTCCCCGGGATAAAGATATAGCTCTTCAATAAGGATGGTAACCAGGGCCTCCAGGGAAAGGGGGCTCATAGAATGAAGGGCAGGCATAATTCCCTGGAAAATACCGGGTAAAACCTTATCCAGGGCGGCAATCACATACTTCCAAAATTGAAGGGGGTCGTTATCCCCCACCTCCAGGGACACCCAGCCCACGGGAAGGCCCTTTTCCCTGACCCACTCCCCCACCAGGGTAGTTTTACCAAAACCCGCCGGGGCCCTGACCAGGATAAGCTTACCCCTAACCCCCTGGTTTAACTCCTCCATCAGGCGGGGACGGGGAACCAAAGGGGGCTGGGCCCGGGGTATATTCAATTTAGCCTTCAAGACAGTAGAACCCTCCAGGGGGTTTACCCTGGGGAGCCTTCCCTGTTTTTTTCTCACCAATACCACCTCCACCAGACATGTATATAAAAAAGGACCTTAAAAAGGCCGCTGGTTAAAATATTGCCGGGAATAAAAAGTTTTTTTAGAATAACAATTCCTCTTACTTATATTAGTCATTCAAAAAAAGTTTCCTGCA
>SKLX01000216.1 GCA_007121375.1 Bacillota bacterium
ACCAAGGTTTTCATTTAACCACCCCGTGTTTTTCCCGGGAAATATAGTTTATTCCCCTAGAATCCTATTTAAAACTTCTTCAAACTTTTTTTCAAGAAGGGACAGGTCATCCCCTTTTACCAGCTTTACCAGGGAAGGGTCCGACATCTCCACAAATATTTCCCTTCTCCTTTCAGGATCAGAAACCTCATTAATAACACGGTTTCTTACCTTTCCCAGATAATCTAAAAATACTTTGTATTCTTTACCATAGTCAGGCTCCAGCTCTTTCCTTATCTGGGCTGCCAGGGCCGGGCTTTTCCCTTCCGTAGAAATGCTTATAGTTAGGGAACCCCTTTTAACCACCGCCGGCACTAAAAAAGTACATAAATCCGGATTATCAATAACATTAACAGGTATATTTTCCCGATGAGCATCCCGGGCTACCTCCCTGTTAACCTGTTGATCACCGGTAGCTCCAATAACCAGTATAGATCCCTTCATGAATTCCCTCCGATATTTTTCCCGGTGAAAAACTATTTCTCCTTTATCGGCCAGCTCTTCCAGGGAAGGGAGGGCTTCAGGGCTAACCAGGTGAACCCGGGCATTAAAAGACAACAGGGTTTCAACTTTCCTGAGGGCAACCTTGCCGCCCCCCACCACTAAAACTTTCCTGTCTTTTATATTCAAGCTTAAGGGGTAAAAATTGCTCATAAAATTAATATCTCCTGTTCATATTTTTCATTTTCTTAGACTTGTTATTATATTCCCCTTCCAACTCCAAACCAAACAAATCACAAAGCTGAGATATACTTTCATCAGCCTCTTCTTCTCCGGCCATTTCTTTTAACCTTAGTACCGGGTCCCGGAGAAAGCTGTTAACAATATTTTTGGACAGGTTTTCCACTACCTTCTTTTCTTTATCGCTTAGTCCCTTTAATTTCTCCATGGCCCTGTCCAGTTGCTCGGTACGTACTTCTTCAGCCCGCTCCCTTAAAGCTTTAATCATGGGAACCACCATACGAGCCTTAAGCCAGCATTGAAATTCACAAGCCTCTTCATCAATGATTTTTTTTGCTTTTTTGGCAGCCAGCTCCCTTTCCTTCATGTTAGAATCCAAAACTTCCTGGAGATCATCAATATTATAAAGGTAAACTCCCTGGAGTTTTTTAACTTCAGGGTCAATATCCCGGGGGACAGCAATATCAATTAAAAACATTTTCCTGCCCTCCCGCTCTTCCATTACCTTCTTCATCTTTTCTTCATTAATAATGAAGTGGGGAGCACTGGTGGAGCTGATTACAATATCTGACTCCTTCATCCAATCTATCATGTATTCATAGCTAACTACCCGACCCCTGAAGGTTTTAGCCAGGCTTTTGGCCTGCTCCTGGTTTCTGTTTACAATAATTAAATCATTTACCCCTTCTCCACAAAGGTGCTTCAAGGTTAACTGGGCCATTTCGCCAGCACCAATGATCATTACCTTCTGCCGGGAGAGGGCATCAAAAATCTTTTTCACTAAATTCACGGCCACATAGCTTACCGAGGCAGCATGGTCATTAATTTCCGTTTCCCTCTGAATTCTTTTACCTACCGTTATAGCCTGCTGAAAGAGGGCATGGAAAATAGTGTCAACCCCATCCACCTCCATGCTTTTGTAATAAGCTTCCTTTACCTGGCCCAAGATCTGGGTTTCTCCCAGCACCATAGAATCCAGCCCGGCAGAAACTTTAAACAGGTGTAAAACTGCTTCCTCTCCCCGGTAAATATAAAAGCAATCCCTCAGCTTTTCCTTATCAATGCCCTTGTATTCTGTCAGGAACTGGATAATGGCCGAACGGGGGTCCGAGTGGTAATCCACCACTCCGTATACTTCAGTCCGGTTACAGGTAGAAATTATAACCGTTTCCTGGAGTCCATTGGCCTGCTGACTGAAACTTAAAGCTTCCTCCAGCTCCTTTTCACTGAAGGACAGTTTCTCCCGGACTTCCACGGGAGCTGTTTTGTGGTTAATTCCCAGTACTGCTACATCGATATCCATTAATGACACCCCTTAAAGTTTATCATCAGTTTAAATAAATTGAAAACCTCTTCCAGGTGGCAATAAGGGCTCCACCCATCAAGAGCAGTGACCCGATATAAAGGACGGAGACCAGGGGTTTTGAACTGACCTCCATAATAAATATTTCCTCGGGAGGCGGGCTGTCCTTTTCCACAACCCTTAACTGAACCATTTCACTGTCTGCATCAACAATTTCCAGGTAAACTAAACCCTCGTCTTCAGGTAGTTGGGCAGGGATAAACTCCCTGTCCTCCTCCCGGGTTTTAATAGATGGAACCAATTCCACCTTTTCCTGGTTTCTTTCTACTTCTAATACTGCACCTACCTCTATCATTCCTGCCTCGTCATGGGATTCCATATAAAAATCTTTGAAAAGAATGTTAAAGCCCCGGGCCCGAGTCCTTTCGCCCCGGGAAAGGGTAAAAGTCAGACCGGGTTTTTCTTCCCTTTCCTCCAGGGGACTGATGTATAAGTCCCTGGTAAAACTTCTAATAATATAAGGTTCCCTCATGAGGCGGGGTTCTGAGCCTGCATAGTACATCTGGGGAAAAGCCCTGTCTGTC
>SKLX01000209.1 GCA_007121375.1 Bacillota bacterium
AGCCTGTGGTAAGGGACATAGAAAAGAAATTGAATAACTTGAGGGAATTTATCTCCAATTTAAAAGGGGCAGGGGTTGCCTTCTCCGGGGGGACGGACAGCACCCTGCTCCTTAAGGTCTGCCTGGAGGTGCTGGGCCCCGATAAGGTAAGGGCCCTTACGGCCATTTCTCCCCTGGTTCCCCGTAAGGAGCAGGAGGAGGCCCGGCACCTTTCCCACCTTCTCCAGGTAAAAGACCACCGGTTCCTGGAAGCTCCTTCCCTGACCACCTATCCTTTCAGGTATAATATCCATGACCGCTGTTACCACTGCAAGGGGGAAATTTATGACGGGTTCCGAGAGGAGTTAAAAGATCCGGGAAATTTTACCCTCCTGGAGGGCACCAACAGGGATGACCTGGAGGACTACCGGCCGGGCCTGGAGGCGGCCCGGGAAAGAAAGGCCTTTTTTCCCCTGGTGGAAGCAGGGATGGGTAAGGAGGAGGTGCGGGAAGCAGCCCGGTACCTGGGTCTTCCCAACTGGAACAAGCCTGCCCAGGCCTGCCTGGCTTCCCGCATACCTTACGGGGAAGAGATTACTTTAAATAAGCTTCTCCAGGTGGAAAAGGGGGAAAATTTTCTCCAGGAGCGGGGGGTTATCAACTGCCGCCTGCGCCACCACGGGTCTTTGGCCCGCCTGGAAATTCCCCGGGAAAAACAAACAGCTCTCCTGGAAAGGGGAGAGGAAATAAAAACTTATATTAAAAAGCTGGGGTTTGAGTTTGTGGTGCTGGATTTGGAGGGAAGGTAAGGCCGGAGGTAAACCGGGTAAAACCCGGGGTCTAAAAACCGGGGTCAGACCCCTGGTAAATGGAAGTTCTCGGTTAATGGTTAAAAGACCCCCAGGACTACCTGGGATATGTTGGTGGCATGGTCGGCTATCCTTTCGAAGTTGCTTAAGAGGTCCAGGTAGACTACCCCGGAAGCGGGGTGGCATTTTTTTTCGTTTAGCCTTTCAATATGGTGCTTCCTCAAAGTTTTTTCCAGGTTGTCAACAACATCGTCTTCTTCTATAACGGAGCGGGCGGCAAAATAATCGTCATTTTCAAAGGCCTCCAGGGCCTGATCCAGCATCCAGTCTACCTTTTCATACATATGCTTAAGTTCGCCCAGGGCCTCTTCCGAGAAGGGAAGCTTGTCTCCTACCCGGTCTTCGGCCAGGTGTACTATGGTTTCCGAGTGGTCCCCGATTCTTTCCAGGTCATTCACGGCATGCATGAGTCCCGAAACCTGTTGGGACTGGTCCATGTTCAAGGAATGGAGGGAAAGTTCTGCCAGGTAGGTGGTTATTTCCTTTTCCAGGCTGTCCAGGATTTCCTCCTTCTGGTATACCTGGACCATAAGCTTATGGTCTTCTTTTATAAAGGCGGTGATGGAGTCCTTCACCATCTCCCGGGCCAGGGTAGCCATCCTCAATACTTCCTTTTTAGCAGAACCTATGGCCACAGCAGGGGTTTTAAGCATCCTGGTATCCAGGAATTTGGGGCCCAGGTCTACTACTCCCTCCTCCCCGGGAAGGATCTTGTCAATGACTTTGAGAAAGGGTTTAAAGAAGGGCAGGATAAGGAGAGTGCTTCCCACGTTAAAGACGGTGTGGGCATTAGCCACCTGCCGGGGGATGGTCTGGGCCGTGCCCATCATCAATTCGGAAAAAGGATTTATAAAAAGGAGGAACAACAGTACTCCCGCCACATTAAACATTATATGGGCCAGGGCAGCTCTTTTGGCAGCCAGGGAAGTGCCCAGGCTGGCCAGGAGGGCAGTTATGCAGGTTCCTATGTTGGTTCCCAGGATTAAAGCCAGGGCAGAGGGAAAGGTGATAAGATCCTGGATGGAAAGGGCAATGATTACCCCGGTAGCACCGCTGGAACTTTGAAGAATAGCTGTAAATATGGCTCCCGCCAACATTCCCAGCAAGGGATTTTTACCAAAATAGGCCAGCATATCCACAAAGACGGGCGCATCCCGTAAGGGGCTCATGGCAGAAGACATGGTGGTCATGCCTAAAAATAGAAGGCCGAACCCCAGGATAGCCTGGCCAATGTAACGTTTCAATCTTCTCTTGCTGAAAAAGTTAAGGGCAGCCCCCAGGCCGATGGCCGGGAGTGCGATTACCTCTAGCCGAAAGGATATAGCCTGGGCGGTAACGGTAGTACCTATGTTGGCTCCCATGATGGTCCCCAAGGCCTGGCTTAAGTTCATGAGGCCGGCATTGGCAAATCCAACCACCATCACCGTAGTAGTGCTACTGCTTTGCACCAGGACCGTTACAATAGCACCGGTAACCACCGCGATAAAGGGGTTAGAGGTAAGAACTTCCAGAATTCTCCGGAGCTTATCCCCAGCAGCCTTCTGCATTCCCGAGGCCATAATCTGCATCCCGAACAAAAAAAGACCCAGGCCGCCTATCAGCCCCATTGCTACCTGCCACATCATAAGGCTACTCCTACCTTTCCTCCCGGCTCTACGCTTACAAAAGGGGTAAGTCTAAAAAAGAGCATAAAAAAACCGAGATGGAATTATCATTTACCTATGCATCGTTTTATTGTTTAGATAAAAACATTAAAA
>SKLX01000034.1 GCA_007121375.1 Bacillota bacterium
CGGAGGATCTTCCAGTGGATCAGCCACGGCAGTTGGTGCCTACCTTGCACCGATCGCACTTGGTACTGATACAGGAGGGTCCATAAGGCACCCAGCTTCGTGGTGTGGAGTCCTAGGGCTTAAACCTACCTATGGAAGGGTTTCTCGCTATGGCCTTATAGCCTTTGCTTCTTCCCTGGACCAGATAGGGCCCCTTACCAGGGATGTGGAAGATTGTGCCCTGGTAATGAATGCTATTTGCGGTCATGATGATAAGGATTCTACTTCTGTGCCTGCAGAAGTGCCTGATTTTACAAATTATCTAAATAAAGATATAAAAGGTATAAAACTTGGGGTCCCCCAGGAATATTTTACCCTGCAGATTGATGAACCTGTCGGGAAGGTAGTGGCAGAGGCTGTTGATAATTTAGCCCGGCAGGGAGCAGTTAAAAGGGAACTCTCCATGCCAAATACTGCTTATGCCCTATCGGCCTATTACCTGATTAACCCTGCAGAGGCTTCTTCCAACCTGGCCCGGTACGATGGCATACAGTACGGATTCAGGTTTGAAGACGCCCAAAACTTAAGGGAAAACTATTTTAAAACCAGGAGTATTGGATTTGGGCCCGAGGTGAAAAGGAGAATTATGCTGGGAACCTATGCCCTGAGCTCTGGTTATTACGAAGCTTATTATTTAAAAGCTCAAAAGGTAAGGGCCCTGGTTAAAAATGACTTTGAAAGGGCTTTTGAAAATTGTGATGTTCTGGTGACTCCCACGGCTCCTACAGTATCTTTTCGTGCCGGGGAGAAAACAGAGGATCCTTTAATGATGTATTTGAATGACATTTTTACCGTACCCGTGAGCATGGCTGGCCTGCCTGCCGTTTCTATTCCCTGTGGTTTTGTAGATAATCTTCCTGTAGGTCTTCAAATTATAGGTAAGCCTTTCCAGGAGGGCATGGTCCTCCAGGTGGCCAGTGCTTTTGAGAAAATGTTAAACCTGGTGGATATAAAACCAACCTTTGGCAGTTATACCCGGGGAGGTGTTTAAACTGGACTATGAAGTGGTTATAGGCCTGGAAGTTCATGTGGAACTCCTGACCAAAAGTAAGATTTTTTGTTCATGCCCTGCTACTTTTGGTGAAGCACCTAATACTAATGTTTGTCCTGTATGTCTGGGGTTTCCGGGGGTATTACCCGTTTTGAATAAAAAAGCCCTTGAATATGCTGTAATTTCTGCTTTGGCCTTGAACTGTAAAGTAAATTCCTACAGTAAATTTGATCGGAAAAATTATTTTTATCCCGATTTACCCAAGGCTTATCAGATATCTCAATATGACCTTCCCATTGCCAGCGGAGGTTACCTGGAATTAGATTTTTATGGAAGAAACAAGAAAGTAGGCATTACCCGGGTTCACCTGGAAGAGGATGCCGGAAAATTAATTCATTCTGAAGATGGCCTTTACTCCCTGGTGGATTATAACAGGACAGGGGTTCCCCTGGTGGAAATAGTATCTGAGCCTGACCTGAGGTCTGCTGATGAAGCCAGGATTTTCCTGGAAAATTTGAAAAAAATTCTTCAATACACGGAAGTTTCGGATTGTAAAATGGAAGAGGGGAGCCTTCGCTGTGATGCTAATATATCTATAAGACCCCAGGGTGACCTGGGGTTAGGCGTTAAATCGGAATTAAAGAATATGAATTCCTTTAAAGGAGTCCAGAAGGGCCTGGAGCATGAAATCCAGCGGCAGGCCCAGATGCTGGACAAAGGAGAAAAGCTTATCCAGGAAACCCGCCGCTGGGACGAAAACCAAAACACCACCCTACCCATGAGGAGTAAAGAAGAAGCTCATGATTACAGGTATTTTCCTGATCCTGACCTGGTTCCTGTAAAAATTGACTCTAAATGGATTGGCAGGCTTCAAAAAAGTCTTCCCGAAATGCCCCTTCATAAAAAAGAAAGATATATCAACCAGTATAATTTACCTGAATATGATGCAGAAGTTTTAACTTCTTCTAAAGCCCTGGCAGATTTTTTTGAAAGATGCGTGGAAGAGTATCCCCAGCCTAAAGTTGTTAGTAACTGGGTGATGGGAGAGCTGTCCATGCACATGAAAAACGAAGGCAAGGATTTTTCCGACGATCTTTGGATTACACCTTCCCACCTGGCAGAACTTTTAAAAATATTAGACCAGGGGAGAATAAGCGGTAAGATGGCCAAAGAGATCTTTGCTGAAATGTTTGCTTCGGGAAAAAGGGCCACAGAAATAATTGAGGATAAAGGGCTAGAACAAATCAGTGATGAAAAGAAACTTGAAAAAATAATAACGGAAATAATTGAAGAGAACCCTGGACCTGTAAAAGACTTTAAAGAGGGCAAAAAGAAGGCATTGGGTTTTTTAGTTGGCCAGGTGATGAAAAAAACTAAAGGAAAAGCAAACCCCCAAGTAGTTAATAAGATTTTTAATAATAAATTAAGGAATTAACCATTTATGTTTGACATATAAAAATAAAAAAATTAAAATAAACAAGGGATGATTAATCTTTTGTTTATTTTTGTTCATTATGGA
>SKLX01000025.1 GCA_007121375.1 Bacillota bacterium
CCCTAAAAGGGCACCCCCAAAAAGTTTTTTACTGCTGTATTCTTTACGGCATATCCTCGCCGTAAGCCATAATATAGAAAAATTCATGGTCAGGTTTACCAGCAGCAATTCATCTACATACACCCGGGTAACACCTGCTTTAAAAGCTTATTTTTTATCATTAATACTTAAGTACTATGCTACAGGAAAAGATTATATGATTAATTATAAAGGAGGAAGGTTTAAAATTTTGTCACAATGTGTTAAGGAAGGATTTTTTTTAAGCGACAAAAAAAGCAGCTTTTGCAAGCTGCTTTTAAACCCTTATTTCATGGCTTTTCGCTTTCTTAAGAAAGCTGGAATATCAATATCATTGCTGTTAAAAGTACCTTTTTCTATATTATTTTCCTCCCGGGGTTGCCTTTCCTTCTGTTGGTCAAATCCTGTGGCAATCACCGTAACCCTTACCTCATCCTGTAGGGACTCATCAATAACCGCACCAAATATTATGTTAGCATCAGGGTCTGCTGCTTCAGCCACAATATCAGCGGCTTCGTTAACTTCAAAAAGACCTAAATCCGAGCCCCCGGTAATATTTAAGAGTACTCCCCGGGCCCCTTCAATAGAAGTTTCCAGCAAAGGACTGGATATAGCCGTTTTAGCTGCGTCCATGGTCCTGTTTTCTCCATTACCTACCCCGATACCCATAAGGGCTGAACCCGTTTCAAGCATTATAGTTTTTACATCGGCAAAGTCCAGGTTGATTAATCCAGGCACAGCTATTAAATCGGAAATGCCTTGAACCCCCTGCCTTAAAACATCATCTGCAATCCTAAAAGCCTCCACTATAGGAGTTCTTTTTTCTACCACCTGCAGCAGCCTGTCATTGGGAATTATGATTAAAGTATCTACCTTATCTTTAAGAATTTCTATACCCTCATCTGCCTGGGTAAAACGCTTCTTTCCTTCAAAGGAGAAAGGCTTGGTAACAACTCCTACAGTTAAAGAGCCCAATTCCTTTGCAACTTCAGCAATAATGGGAGCAGCACCCGTGCCGGTGCCTCCACCCATACCGGCAGTAACAAAAACCATGTCAGCGCCTTTCAGAATTTGCTGTATTTCTTCCCTGCTTTCTTCAGCAGCCTGCCTGCCGATTTCTGGATTTGCCCCCGCGCCCAATCCTTTGGTCAGCTTTTCACCAATCTGCACCTTAACATTGGCTTTGGCTAAATATAAGGCCTGGGCATCGGTATTAACGGCTATAAAATCTACTCCCCTTAACCCTGCTTCAATCATGCGGTTTACGGCATTACTGCCTCCCCCGCCGATGCCAATAACTTTTATTTGAGCATATTGTTCCATTTCATTATCAAATTCAATCATCATTAAACCCCCTTCCCCAAAGTCATTTTATTCAAATATCTCAAAAAACCAGTTTTTTATTCGCGTAAAAAACTGGGGTACTGCCAGTTTAGTTTCCTTTTTACTGGTGGGTAACATATGGGATTTTAATACATAATGTATCATCCCTACTCCTGTAGAATAAACAGGACTTTTAACTCCTATATATTCTGGTTGAGCTACCTGGACCGAAGATTCTAAAACCTCTTCGGTTAATTCAGCCACCCCCTTCATCATTGAAACTCCACCCGTTAATACTACTCCCGCCGGCAGAGCCTTTAAATAACCCATTTTTTCAAGTTCTTCCCTGGCCAGATAAATAATTTCTTGAACCCGGGGCTCAATTATACTGGCTATTATATTTTCCGTAACGGTATTCTTTTCCTTTCCACCCACATTTTTTATCTCAATTTCTTCTTCTGATTCAACCAGAGATGTTAAGGCTTTTCCATGGTCTATTTTTATAGCTTCTGCCTGTTCAATAGTAGTTCTCAAGCCTACTGCTATATCATTGGTTATATAGTCGCCACCTACAGGCAAAACAGACAGATCCTTTAATCCTCCCTGTTGAAAAACCGAGATTTCCGTAGTGCCTCCTCCGATATCAATTAAAGCTGCTCCCAGTTCTTTCTGATCATCAGTGAGGGAAACTTCCCCATTAGCCAGTGCATTTAATACAACCCCATCTATTTCCAGTTCAGCCCGATTAACACAGCGCATCAAATTTCTTATGGAGGTAATGGCACCAGTAATAATCATGGCATCAACCTCCAGGCGTACTCCTACCATTCCTACCGGATCCCTTATTCCATCATATCCATCAACAATGAACTGCCGGGGAATTATATCAATTATTTCTCTGTCTGGAGGCATGGCAATAACCCTTGAAGCCTGAATAACCCTTTCCACGTCTTCATAAGTTATTTCCTTGTCTTCACCCGCTACGGCCACGACTCCCTTATTGTTAATCAAGGTTATATGGGTACCCACAACCCCTAAAAAAACGGAATTTATTTCCACATTAACCATGCGTTCTGCTTCTTCCACAGCTTCCGTTATACTTTGCACCGTTTTATCCAGGTCTACTATTACCCCTTTTCGCAATCCTTTGGAGGGGCTGGTTCCCACACCAATTATATTTATGGTACGGTCCTGGTTTACTTCTCCAACAATAACTCGAACATTAGAGGTCCCAATATCCATACTTATTACCAGATCTCTTTTAGCCACTCCTACGAACCTCCCTTAAGCCTGCAAACAACCATATAACAATTTAATTCAACATTTCTTAAAAATTCCCTTTTTTTACCCAGTATAATTTTTACCGCAGAATAAAATATTGTAAATTAAGGGTTGGAGGGAAAATGAGATACTCGCAAGTCTATGTAACCTGGTTCTTCCCCTTTTTGCTGCTTAATTTCCATAATAACCCGGGGAACTTCCTCCAGCTTTTCCTTGTAGTTCTCTGTCCCCAGCCATATTTCCGTACCACCAATAGTATAGACTATTAAATTCAAGGGATCTTCTACTTTGAAATCAGAAAAAAAGGACAGTTTCTGGGAAGGTAAAGTTGATATGGTTTTTAAAATCTCTTCCAGGTAAATAATATCTTCTTGATGAACCTTTTGACCAATAAAAGGTTCATCTATCACTATTCCCGTAATAAGAGGTAAGTCCTCTCCCATCTCATCAACAGCCCCCAGTATTGTTCCATCCTTTGAAACTTCCAGGTATCTCTCCCGGTAAGGAATTAAAACAAGGGGCTCTTTTTCTTCTACATCTATAGCCAGGGCCTGGGGAAAAACATAACTTACCTGGGCCAACTTTATCAAGGGCATTCTCTCCAGGCGCTTTTTTACAACCCTGTTATTAACCTGCCACAGGGTTGTCCCCTCCTCAATATCGGCTATCCGGAGGATTTCTTCAAAAGGCACCCTCTCATTACCACTTATCTCCACCCTTTGCACCTTAAAAACAGGAGATCTTATCAGGGCGAAAAAAATCAGCAGGGAAAGTATCATCAGGAAAACCTTTAAAAAAAACCTTTTTCTCTTCTTTATCTTTTTATTCTTTAAATTTTTTTCAGGCTCCCTGTAATAATAATTATTATAAGGCCTGTCCATATTTTCACCCCTTAATGAAAACGCTGTTAAGCGTTTTCATTAAACGTTAATTACCGGAGCATGGACCCGCTTGATATTTGCTCCCAATTTTTGCAGCATTAAGTCCAATCTTTCATAACCCCTATCAATATAATGGACTTCATCAATTAGAGTAGTACCCTGGGCAGACAAGCCCGCCAAAACCAGGGCTGCTCCCGCCCTCAAGTCAGGCGCTTTAACCTTAGCACCCTTGAGGTTATTTACCCCCTTTATTATAGCTGATCGTTCCTGCACGGTTATTTGCGCCCCCATTTTATTTAATTCATTTATATGGCTGAACCTTCCCTCAAAAACACTTTCTTTTACAACACTTATACCATCTGCATAAGACAGGAGGGCCATAATTTGAGGCTGCATATCCGTTGGAAAGCCAGGATAAGGCAAAGTCCTTACCGAGTTTACCCCTTTAATCTTGCCTCCCCTTACCATCAGGGAGTCACTATCCTCCAGGATTTCCAGGCCAGCCTCCCTTAATTTAGATATTACAGCTTCCAGGTGTTCGGGTATTATATTTTCAATAATAACTTCTCCATCAGTAATACCGGCAGCCACAATCATGGTACCAGCTATAATTCGATCAGGTATAAGCCGGTGGACTGCTCCATCTAAACTCTTTACCCCTTCAATAGTAATAATATCCGTTCCAGCTCCCCTTACCCGGGCACCCATCTTGTTAAGAAAGTTCTGAAGGTCCACAATTTCAGGTTCTTTGGCAACATTATGTAGACGGGTAAACCCTTTGGCATATATTGCCGCCATCATTAAATTCTCCGTAGCCCCTACACTGGGAAAATCTAAATGAATGGTACTGCCTTTTAAGGTTCCTGCTTTAGCACTTACATATCCGTTTTCTTCTACTACCTCTACCCCCATGGAAATTAAACCTTTCAAGTGAAGGTCAATAGGCCTGGGGCCTATAGCACAACCACCGGGGTAAGATACTTTAACTTTTCCCAGTTTGCCCAATAAGGGGCCCATCAAAAAAATAGAAGAACGCATCTCGCACATTAACTTTTCAGGAATTTCTGAAGTGGAAAGGGAATCCGCATCCAGTTCCAAACTATTCTCTTTCCAATCAATTTTTACACCCAGGCATTCCAGTATATCAAGCATAACTTTTACATCACTAATGCGGGGCACATCTTCAATTCTAACTTTTCCCGATGATAACAGGCTTGCTGCTAAAATAGGGAGAATGGAATTCTTGGCACCGGTAATTCTTATTTTTCCTGATAATCTTTCTCCACCTTCAATAACAAACTTTTCCATAGAAGCCACCCCCCTGCTAGCTGTCTTCTCCTACCATATTTAACTCCAGTTCAAGTAATACACCAAACTTATTTTTTACCTTTTCCCTCACTTTTTTTATCACTTCCAGGTAATCAATATATCGAGAGTTCCCCAGGTTAACAATGAAATTAGCATGTTTGGTTGAAACCTGGGCATCCCCAACCCTCAGTCCCTTACATCCAGCTTCTTCTATAAGCTTTCCTGCCGATTTACCCTGGGGATTACGAAAAACACTACCGGCACTTGGTTCAATGGGATGATTCAAACGACGGTGCTCTAAAAGTTCCTCCATCCTTGATTTTATTTTGTTATAATCTCCTTCGACCAAATCCAGCCCTATCTCCAATACTATCCAGCTTTCTTCTAGAAGGCTTGAATACCGGTAATTAAACTCCAGCTCCCGGGATGATATAATCTTTATTTCTCCCTGCCAGGTAAGAACTTTAATACTGCTAATTATATCAGACATGGAACTACCATAAGCTCCTGCATTTATTATAGCGGCAGCCCCGGCAGTTCCCGGGATTCCAGCTGCAAATTCCAGGCCGGAAAGCCCGGCCCTGGAAGCTTTAATTGAGAGCATGGGAAGGGAAGCTCCTGCTCCCACCGTCACCCTTTCCCTGTCAAATCTGATGTGGCGAAAAGGTTTCTCCAATTTAACTGTTAATCCCCGGATTCCTTTATCACTGACCAGCAAATTAGTTCCTGCCCCCATGATAAAAAAAGGTATAAATTCATTCCGTGAAAAAAGAAGGAGCTTTTCTAATTCTTCCTGGCTTTGAGGGATTATAAGGTAATCAGCCGGGCCACCAATTTTAAGAGAAGTATGATGTTTCATAGGTTCTTTCATCATAAAAGGGCCAGAAACTAATTCTTCAATGCCAGTTTTACAATTCAACAATTTCGTTTTCCTCCAAATATCCTAAATTCAAAAAAGTTATCCCTTTTTCACTATTATCTTATGTTGAAAAGCATCAATTGTGAATTTTTTGCTTGTCCCTATTGCCTATTATTAACCTCAGGTATCAGTACCTATATTAACCTCAATACATATAATCCTTTACTTTGGTTTATTACCGAATTATATCCTTAAGAAGGCGGAATATAGTTCTGGAAGAATCGGGATAACTTAACCTTTCAGTGCAAAGGGACATTTCGTAAAGTACTTTTTTGTTTTCAATTAATCCTGAAATTTTATCCCGCAACAAGGAAGGAGTCAGGTCTTTTTCATTTATTAATTCCGCTGCCCCCGCTTCTGATAAAACCTGGGCGTTCAGGTACTGGTGGTTATTGGTAACATTAGGTGAAGGTATTAATATGGAGGGAATTCCCAGGACAGTTATTTCCGCCAGGGTGGTTGCCCCGGCCCTGCTTATAATCAAGTCAGCGGCGGAAAGGGCCAGGGGCATTTCTTCCAGGTAAGGCTTTATTATAATATTATTCAGCCCATTACCTCCTGTTTTTTTAACGGATTCTACCACCCTATCATAATATCCCTGCCCCGTCACATACACAAACTGGGCTTTTGATAATTTTTTAAGATAGGGCAGCATCTTTAAGGCATTCTGGTTAATTACTTCCGCCCCGCGGCTTCCTCCTACTATTAAAACTGTGGCCTTGTTTGGATTTAATCCCAGGTATTTAATTCCTTCTTTCCTGGTGCAGCCCATAACTTCAGAAGCCCTGGGATTTCCCGTCACCTCAGTTTTTCCCGAATTTTTAAAGTACTTTTTTGATGCCCCAAAGGAAAGGCACACTTTGCTGGCAAATTTGGATAGAATTTTATTGGTAACCCCGGGCACCACATTCTGTTCATGTATGAGGGTAGGAATTCCCAAAAGGGAAGCCCATAAAACTACAGGGCCACACACATAACCTCCTGTCCCCATCACCACTTCCGGTCTGAATTTCCTTAAAACATTTCTTGCTTCCCATCCTCCCCTTGTCAAATCAGCAAAAGTTTTAAACAACTGGGGAGAAAGTTTCCTGGGCAATCCGCTGACCGTAATAGTTTCTAAGGGAAAGCCAGATAAGGGAACTATACTGCTTTCCATTCCTTTCCTGGTTCCAACAAACATAATATCCGATTCAGGTTCAATATTTTTTATATAACGGGCCATGGCCAGAGCCGGGTAAACATGGCCTCCGGTGCCTCCGCCCGTTAAAATTATCCTCATAAAAGGAACATCCCTTTCCCTGCTTATACCTTAATAAATACAAATACTACAGTTAATATTAGCACAATATGCTGAAGGTGTCTAAATAAAATATAATGCCTGTTTTAATCCCTCTGTCTGGTTAATATTGAGCATGCTTGGAAATATTCAATAGAATCCCCACAGAACAGAGGGTAAAAAAGAGAGAAGTTCCCCCTGCGCTTATAAAGGGTAAATTTATACCCGTTACAGGGATAGATCCGGTAACAACTCCCACGTTAATTAAAACCTGCAGGGAAATCATGGAAATCAGGCCCACCGCCAGTAAGCTGCCAAATTTATCAGGAGCCATAAGGGCAACCTTAAATCCTCTCCAAATGAGGAGGAAAAAAAGAATTAAAACGGTAGCTGCCCCTACAAACCCTAATTCTTCACCAATTAAAGCAAATATAAAATCACTATGGGGCTCCGGCAGATAAAAAAACTTCTGGCGGCTTCTTCCCAGACCCACGCCCAATAACCTACCCGGTCCCAGGGCATACAAGGATTGAATAATATGGTACCCCGTATCCAGGCTGTCTTCCCAGGGATTTAGAAAAGAGAAAAATCTTTTGCGGCGGTATTCTTCGGAAAGCATCAGGTAGCCCAGGGCAGGAAGCCCCGTAACAGCCAGGGCAAAAATATGTTTACCCTGCATCCCTGCGGCAAAAAGTATAACTAAAACAGTCCCTGCAATAGCAACCGCCGTGCCCAGGTCAGGTTGTTTAAGGATAAGAAGAAAACAAATACCCATTATACCCAGGGGGGGAGCAACTCCTGACCAGAAATTATTAATATCTATCCTGTTTTTGGATAAAAAAGCAGCCGTAAACAAAATTAAAACTACCTTGGTAAACTCCGCCGGTTGGACAGATAAACCACCCACCCCAATCCATCTTTTTGCTGCATTAATCTCAATTCCTACTCCCGGAACATACACCAGCAGCAGGAGAACAAAATTAATCAACAAAAGAAATTTTACATATTTTTTAAGCTTCCAGTAATCATAGTTAGCCAGGAATATCATCCCTATCAGCCCCAGGACAGCCCAAAAAACCTGGCGTTTTAAAAAATAATAGCTGTCACCCCTGAGTTCGGTGGAGGTGTAAAAACTTGAGCTAAAAACCATAACCAGGCCAATTCCCAAAAGAATTAATGCCACAAAAAATATTATAAAATCAGGGGGTTTACCCTTATTCTTCTTCATTCAGCTCCCCTCCCAAATCTTTAACCAGCCTTTTAAATTCATTTCCCCGCTCTTCATAATTATTATACATATCCCAGCTGGCACAAGCCGGTGACAGTAAAACCAGATCTCCCTCCCGGGCTGACTGGTAAGCTTTTTCCAGGGATTCTTTCATATTCTCAGTAAAAACAAAATTATTAAATCCTATCTTTGCCAGGGATTTGGCCATTTTTTCCCTGGTTTCTCCCAGCAAAACCAGAAATTTAACCTTATCTTTAATATAAGGAGCCAGCTCGTCAAAGGAAGACCCCTTATCCTTTCCTCCGGCAATTAAGATTACCTTCTGGGGAAAAGCCTCTAAGGCTTTGATAGTGGAATTTATATTAGTCCCTTTGGAATCATTAACAAAAGTAATCCCCTTAAGGCTGCCAGCTAATTCCAGGCGGTGGGGAACCCCTTTAAAAGTTTTTAAGGTCCTGGCAATTACCCGGGTATCTACTCCTGCAGCCCAGGCTGCTGCAGCCGCAGCCAGCATATTTTCCAGGTTGTGCTTACCGGGTAGGGCCACCTCCTTAACAGGACAAATAGTTTTTAAAGACCCCTTCTCTTTAATTACAATATGCTCCCCTTGTATGTAAATTCCACTTTCTAAATTTTCCCTGGTGCTGAAGTAAATAACCTGTGGCTTCACCGCCTCCATGGGAATCCGGGATAAAATAGAGTCATCCCAGTTAATTATAAGGAAATCTCCCTTTCCCTGGTTTTTATAGATTTTCTTTTTAGCCTCCAGGTAATTTTCCAGGCTGGAATGATGATCCATATGGTCTTCAGAAATATTTAAAAGAACACTTATATGAGGTTTAAAATTATCGATCCCCTCCAGCTGGAAACTGCTTAGTTCCGCCGCTATAATAGATTCAGGGGAAACCTCCCCGGCTATATCACATAAAGGGACACCTATATTTCCTGCTACATAAACTTTACGCCCCTCATTTTTTAAAATTTCCCCTACTAAAGTTGTAGTAGTAGTTTTACCGTTTGTGCCTGTTATCCCCACTATAGGAGCTTTAATAAAATAGGAGGCAACTTCAATTTCAGTAACTATTTTAACTCCTAATTCCCGGGCCCTTTTCACTGGCTTTATATCCATGGGCACTCCCGGGTTCTTAACCACTAAATAAGTGTTGTAGCTAATAATATTTTCCGGGTGACCTCCCATAACAGTTTTAATGTTTTTATAAGGCTTGAGATCTTCCAGGTGAGGCTTTAAATCTTCCTCCTTTTTATGGTCATTTATAACTACAAAGGCCCCTTTTTCAGCCATTAATTTGGCAGCAGAAATCCCACTTAACCCCATTCCTATAACCACTACCTCTTTGCCCTTTAGCTCCATTTATTTTGAACCTCCTAGGATAAAGAAACTAAACCTATAACTGCCAGCAGAAAGGCTGCTCCCCAAAACACGTTTACAACCTTCCACTCACTCCATCCACTTAATTCAAAGTGATGGTGGAGGGGGCTCATCTTAAAAACTCTTTTTCCCGTAGCCTGATAGACCACCACCTGAATAATTACCGGAAGTTTTTGGCCCGGATCTTCACGTGTCTGAAGAAACTGGTCCCACATCTCGATCATGTAGCGCAACAGCTGAAGCGATGTATACGGATACCGGGCGCTTTTGTGCTC
>SKLX01000143.1 GCA_007121375.1 Bacillota bacterium
GTAAAAAATGGTCAGGCATGGATTGCATGATAGGGTTGAAGGCAGCCCCTTAGTATATTATTATATAATAGCCATTATTCAATTAAAAGGATACTTTAAAATTTTACCCTCATGGGAAAGAATTATTTATTCTAAGGGATCCGAAGAAGGTGGATTTTCAATGGCAGGAGAAACTAGCTGGACTTAACCTCCTTTTTAAGATAAGCTGAAGCAAAGGCAGGTGTAATATATGCCCTCTTCCTTTACCCAAAAAGTTGAGTTCTGGTACCCTCTTATAATGGTTGGCCTGGGCCTTTGCCACCAGGTGATAACCCAGTGGGCTATTTTTTATTATGCTCCCCCTCCCGGGGGCCAGGTCTTTCTCCTGGTGGGCCAGATCGGAGCAGCAATGGTAATTGGAAGAATTGTTGATGCCCTGTCTGACCCCCTGATTGCCTATTACAGCGACCGGGCCAGGTCTTCCCTGGGGCGGCGCAAGCCCTTTATCATAATTGGCGCACCCTTTTTTCTATTATCATTTGTTCTTTTGTGGATGCCACCGGTACAGGTGTTATCTTCTTTAAACTTTTTATGGGCCCTGACTTTTTTGGCCATCTTCTTTTTTTCCTACAGCCTCATAGCTGTTCCCTACCTGGCTCTTTTGCCGGAGTTAGCCCGGGGAGAAAAAGAACGGGTAAAGCTGTCTGCTTACCAGGGAATAGCTTATGGAGTTGGGGGAGGCTTAGGTTTTTTAGCTTCTACCTTCCTGGCCCCTGTAATGGGAATGTTTAGAGTCTCTCTTTATTTAACCCCCCTGGTGGCCCTTACTATTTTGTGGCCGGCTTTTAAGGTGGAAAATAAAACCGAAGGCCTTTCCCAGATCCCTTCTCCTGGCTGGATTTCCCAGTGGCGTTCTGTCGGAGAAGACAGGGTTCTTATGATGTGGATGGGGATCCAGGGCCTTTGCCGTGCTGCTGTCATTATGCTGGTAATGCTTCTTCCCTACCTGGCTACAGTTATTTTCAGGATTTCTACCTTTGAGGATGTGTCCCTGGCTGCTCTGGTAATTATCATTGCTGGAAGCATTGGTAGCGGCATCTTCTTTTACAGGTTTTTGTTAAGGGAGGGAGTGGATAGAGCTTACCAAAGTAGCCTGTTCATTTCGGGGATTGCCCTGGCCATGCTTTCAGTTACAGGATTTATCCCCTGGAATCCCCAGATTCAGGGAGCTATCTTAATTTCCCTGGTAGTGGGTCCTATTGCCATTATTATGCTTCTTCCTAACGCTGTAATAGCTGGTATGGCCGAGCGTCGTCAGTTGCTAAAGGGGGACCGTCAGGAAGGGCTCCTTTATGCTGCCCAGGGCCTTGTAATCAAGCTTTCCATAGCCGGGGCATCTGCCCTTTTAAGTTTATGCCTTCATTTTGGAGGGGCAACCTTCCAGGCTCCAGCAGGCATTTACCTTTCCAGCCTTCTGGCAGGCATAATGCTTATTTTCGCTTTTTTCCTTTTCCTGAGGTATTTGGCCCTTAAAAAAACATCCTCAGCAAATTAAGATAAATTCTTCCTATTAAAGTCCGCCAAAATTAATTACTGCCCCACTTCCCTGGTCTTAAATTCCATTAAAGAAAGGAAGTTTATATATGAACCATGTGAGACGTATCATCCTTCTGGCAGCCCTGCTATTAACGGTTTTGTTTATCCTCTTCGTTATCAACCAGACAGCCCAGGTGGTTAACCTGGCTTCCACTTTCCATCCCTTCCTGGGGCAGGTGGTTCTTTTTATTCTCCTCATCTTTTATGCCGCCCTTATAATATTCCCCCTGGTGTGGGTCTTTAAGATGCCCCCGGCTTTAATCCCTCCGGAGAAAGAAGAGGGAGAAGAGTATAAAAGGTATGTAGAAAACCTGGGCCAACGCCTGGCCCAGAACATCCACCTGGAGGGGCTACCCGTGGACCCCCAGGATACTTCCTCCATTGAAAAGGCCCTGGCAAAATTAAATGAAAAAGCCGACGAAAACATCAAGTCCGCCTCCTCCAATGTCTTTATCATGACGGCCATATCCCAGTACGGAGCCCTGGATACCTTCATCGTTCTTATAGCCCAGTTTCGCATGCTGTGGCAGGTCATGACCCTCTATAACCAGAGGCCTAACCTGAGGGAGATACTTTATCTCTTCAGTAATGTCTTTGCCACGGCTTTTTTGGCCAGCAGAATAGAGAACATAGATATTTTGGATGACCAGTTGGAGCCTGTCATCGCTACCATCATGGGCAGTTCCTTAACTTCTCTGGCTCCTGCCTTCAGCGCCACCTCTACCATTGTGGTTAATTCTGTCATCCAGGGTTCTGCCAATGCCTTTTTAACCTTAAGGGTAGGTATTATTACCAAAATGTACTGCTCTTCCCTTACCCGGCAGGAAAAAAGCACCCTCCGCCGGGCCGCCGCGGTACAGGCCGCTTCCATGTTGGCAAAGGTTTTGGGAGAGTCAGGGCAAACGGTATCCAAAATTATCCTCAGGGCCGCCGGCCGGGCTGGAGTAAAGCCCTTTCGCTACGGCCAGGAC
>SKLX01000156.1 GCA_007121375.1 Bacillota bacterium
AGAGAGTTTTAAGGGTAAGAATTTGAAAAAGAAAGAAGAAGAAATACTCCCTGAAGTAATGGATTTTATCCGCCAGAGGATAAGGCACGTCTTCCTGGAAAAGGGTTTACGCTATGATTTGGTGGACGCGGTTATAACCACCGACTATGAGGTAATACCCCGGTCATATAAAAAAGTCCAGAACCTGGCTCAGGCTATAACTAAACCCGATTTTGCCCGTTTGATGACGGCTTTTACCCGGGTTGCAAACCTGGCTAAAAAGGTTTCCGCCCCGGGGGAAGTCCAGGAGGATCTATTGAAGGAGGAAGCGGAAAAAGTCCTTTACCAGGAGTACTTAAAGGTAAAAAGGGGAACCCTTTCCCTTTTACAGGAAAAGGATTATGCCGGTGCCCTGGAACAGATGGCTTACCTGCAAAAACCTGTGGATGACTTTTTTGACCAGGTGATGGTTATGGTTGACGATGAAAAACTTAGAAACAACAGGCTTAACCTGTTAAGGGATATCAGGGATTTGTTCCAGAAATATGCTGATTTTAGCAAAGTTGTAGAACAATAGATAATAATATTTATTAAAAAACCTTTAAAATGAAGGAGTTTAATGGATAAATATAGTATACTATTTTAGTCTCCACATTATAATAGAGTAACCTAAATTAAGAGGGTGGTGAATAAAATCGACCTGACAGAAAGGCAGTCAAAAATAATGGATATTGTAAAAGAAAATGGACCCATATCTGGCGAAGATATTGCCTCCAGGTTAAACTTAAGTCGCGCTGCCTTAAGGCCTTATCTGGGGGCCCTGACCATGGCTGGCCTTTTAGAAGCCCGCCCCAGGGTCGGTTATTATTACGCCGGGAAAAATTCTAACTCCTTAATGTCCAGTAACCTCCGCCGCATTAAAGCAAAGGAAATAAAAGGGCTTCCCGTGGTGGTTAAGGAGGACACTTCCGTGCATGATGCCATTGTCCTTTTATTCCTGGAGGATGTGGGCACCCTCTTTATAGTGGAAGAAGGAGGCTTTCTGGCGGGGATTGTTTCCCGGAAGGACTTTTTGAAAAGCTGTATGGGCGGGGCAGATTTACAAAAGATGCCCGTGGGTGTCATTATGACCAGGATGCCCAATGTTATTTGTGTTGAGCCTGAAGACAGTGTCCTGGAGGTAGCCATGAAAATTATGGAATACCAGATAGATTCACTGCCTGTGGTCCGTAAGGAAAAGGAAGGTTTAAAAGTTGTAGGAAGGGTTACTAAAACCAATTTAACCAGGCTCCTGGTAGAACTGGGCGGAGAAGCCTGAGGGAGGGATTGATTAGTGGATAATACAGCTTTGCCGGTAGTATATGTTCTCTCTGATTCAATCGGAGAAACGGCAGAATTTGTGGTGAAAGCTGCAGCAAGCCAATTTAATTCGGGGCATATTGAAATAAGAAGAATTCCCTTTGTTTATGAATCAGATACGGTTATGGAAGTGGTAGAGGAAGCCAGTGAGTTTAACAGTATAATTGCCTATACCCTGGTTCTTACAGAATTAAAGGAGCAGCTGGAAAAGGCAGCGGCTGAAAAGGATATCCCTACGGTGGATATACTGGGCCCCATGATGGGGGCTTTTACCCAGGTTATGGAAAACGGGCCCCGCATGGAACCCGGCTTGATGCGGCGCCTGGATGAAGAATATTTTCATCGGATAGCTGCTATTGAGTTTGCTGTCAAGTATGATGATGGAAAGGATCCCCGGGGACTTTTAAGGGCTGACGTTGTTCTTATAGGTGTTTCC
Organism: Bacillota bacterium; assembly: GCA_007121375.1. GTDB lineage: Bacteria > Bacillota > Dethiobacteria > SKNC01 > SKNC01 > SKLX01. The sequence goes on from SKLX01000156.1 coordinate 1,775, forward strand.
AGGACTTCCAAAACACCCTTGAGCATGTACCTGGCCCATAAGAGATTAAAGGTGGCAAATCTTCCCCTGGTTCCAGAAGTTGAGCCTCCCGAGGAACTTTATATGGTTCCCCTAAATAAAGTGGTAGGCTTGACCATTAATTCCCAGCAGCTTTATGATATTAGAGTGGAAAGGCTGAAAACCCTGGGCTTGACTACCAGCGCTAATTACGCCAACATAAAAAGAATTTTAGAGGAACTGGAATATTCAGAGAAATTTATGAAAAAGCTGGGCTGCCCCATTTTTGATGTTTCCAATAAGGCTGTGGAGGAAGTGGCTAATTATATATTTCAGTTTATAAAGAAGGGAAGTATGACTAAATGACCTCTAACAAACTGGTGTATTTATTCAAGGAAGGAAATGCTCAAATGAAGGAGCTTTTGGGGGGTAAGGGAGCTAACCTGTCAGAAATGACCCGTATCGGTCTTCCCGTTCCTCCCGGCTTTATAATTTCCACCAGGGCTTGTAACATGTATTATGATAAAGGGGATGAGCTTTTACAGGAAGTAAAGGCTTCTGTTGAGGAAGCTTTGCAAAGTCTTGAGGTAGAAATGGGGAAAAAATTTGGTGACGTAAATAATCCCCTTCTCATTTCCGTCAGGTCCGGGGCGGCTGTTTCCATGCCCGGGATGATGGATACCATTTTAAACCTGGGATTAAATGACGAAACTGTCAAAGGACTGGCGAAAGCTTCCGGAGATGCCAGGTTTGCCCAGGATTGCTACCGCCGTTTCATCCAGATGTTTGCTGATGTGGTCCTGAAGGTAGACCATATCTATTTTGAAAAAACCCTGGAGAATAAAAAAGATTCCTATGGGGCTCATGATGATACGGAATTAACGGCAGAAGCCCTGGAGGAACTGGTAGAAGAGTTTAAAGAGATCATTTATAACCAGGCAGAGCGTAATTTTCCCCAGGACCCTATGGAGCAGCTGATGGAAGCTATCCAGGCTGTTTTTGATTCCTGGAACAACCAGCGGGCCGTAGTTTACAGGAAGGTACATAAAATTCCTGATGACTTAGGAACGGCTATTAATGTCCAGACCATGGTTTTTGGAAACCTGGGGAATGATTGCGCCACGGGGGTGGCCTTTACCCGGGACCCTGCTACGGGTGAACCCAAATTGTACGGTGAGTTTTTGGTAAATGCCCAGGGAGAAGACGTGGTGGCAGGAATAAGGACTCCCCTGGGGATAGAGCGTTTGAAGGAAATAATGCCTGATATTTATCAGGAGTTTTTAGACATCTGCAACAAGCTGGAGGGGCATTACAAGGACATTCAGGATATTGAGTTTACCATTGAGAAGGGTAGGCTCTACATTCTCCAGACCAGAACGGGGAAGAGGACTTCCCTGGCTTCCGTAAGGAGTGCCGTGGATTTTGTAAAAGACGGCATTATATCGAAGAAGGAGGCAATTTTACGTATTGAGCCCCAGTATATAGACCGGCTCCTCCACCGGCAGATTGACGCCAAAGCGGAGATCAAGCATATAGCTAAAGGTCTTCCCGCTTCCCCCGGGGCTGCTTCGGGGAAGATAATATTTAATGCCGATGAGGCGGAAAAACTTAGCCAGCAGGGGATAAAAGTCATTCTGGTAAGGCCTGAAACCACTCCTGATGACATTCATGGTATTGTGGCAGCTGAGGGTATTCTTACCAGCCGGGGTGGGATGACCAGCCATGCGGCGGTAGTTGCCCGGGGTATGGGTAAGCCCTGTGTATCTGGCTGTGAAGCCCTGAGTATAGACCTGGAAAAGGAAGAATTCCTGGTTGACGGAGTAGTTTACTCCAAGGGAGATATTATTAGCATAGACGGTGCTACAGGAAGGGTTATTGTGGGTGAAGTTCCCCTTATTGAGCCAGAACTAAGCGGTCAGTTCAGGGAAATTTTGGACTGGTGCGATGAATTCAGATCCCTGGGAATAAGGGCTAACGCTGATAATCCCCCCGATGCCCTTAAAGCGCGGGAATTTGGAGCAGAAGGTATAGGCCTTTGCCGAACGGAGCACATGTTTATGGTCCAGGAAAGGCTCCCGGTGGTTCAGGATATGATCCTTTCTGAAAATAAGGAAGAACGGGAAGCATACCTGGGCAAGTTACTTCCCATGCAGCAGGTAGATTTTACGGGTATTTTCGAGGCCATGGAGGGCCTACCTGTAACTATCAGGCTTTTAGATCCTCCCCTCCACGAGTTTTTGCCCGATATAGAAGAACTGGTAGAGGAATTAACAAAGCTGAAAGCCCTTGGGGGAGACTCTGAAAGGATAAGCCAGCTAGAAAAACTCTTGAAAAAGGTAAGGTCTTTATCCGAGTTTAATCCCATGCTGGGACACCGGGGCTGCCGCCTGGGTATAGTATATCCTGAGATATATGAAATGCAGGTAGAGGCTATTATAAAGGCTGCCGTTGACCTGGCCAGGAAGGGGAAAAAGGTTGTCCCCGAAATTATGATTCCCCTGGTGGGTCATGCGGAAGAACTTCGGCTTATGCGGGAACTGGTGGAAAAAACTGTCGCGGAAATTTTAAAGAAGGAAGGCCAGGAGATAGAATATATGGTGGGGACCATGATAGAATTACCCCGAGCCTGTGTAGTGGCTGACCAAATTGCCCATCACGCTGACTTTTTCTCCTTCGGCACCAACGATTTGACTCAAACAACTTTGGGTTACAGTCGGGATGATGCAGAAGGAAAGTTTTTACCCCATTATATGAGGGAAAAGGTTATCCCCGAAAATCCCTTTGTGACTTTAGACCTGGAGGGAGTGGGGTCTTTAGTTGAAACAGGGGTTAAAAAAGGTAAGGCAAAGAAGAATGATTTAAAAATGGGGATTTGCGGTGAACATGGAGGGGATCCCGAATCCATTATATTCTGCCATGAACTGGGCTTAAATTATGTAAGCTGCTCCCCCTACCGGGTTCCTATAGCCAGGCTGGCTGCTGCTCAAGCCAGCCTGGGCAAAAAAACGGGAGGTTACGGCGATTAATTTCTCCCGATTGATCAATTGAGAATTGGTTAATTCAAAAATAAAAGGAAGCAGGGGCTCCCTTATTTTAAATCCCTGCTTCCTTATTTTAATCCAGTTATTGTTCTGTTAATCCAGCATATCTCTAAAAATGTTTAGTAATCCAGCAGCTAAACCGCTGAAAAAACCTCCTACCCTTCTCAGGGTAACAATAAATATATTCGCCCTTTCTACCTCCTCATTTACCAGGAGGGGAACCCTGTTCAGGACCTCATCTTCCCGCAGAACCAATATTTCTCCTACTTCCTCCCCCTTACTTAGGGGGGCAGAAAGGCTATTTAAAACAATTTCCTTTTCCAGGCTTTCCTCTTCTTCGCTGCCCACTACTACTCCCATGCTGTCTGCGGCAATTAAATCAACTTCCCTGTTCTTGCCATCGGGAACATCTGCCTGCCCTACAATCTCATCCTTTTCTACCACGTTTTCAAAAGTATAGTTTCTAAAACCGTAGTCAAGGAGGGCTTCTGTATCCGAGAGACGGGTCCGGTTGCAAGGGGAGTTCAGTACTACTGAAATTAATCTAAAGTTATTTTGTTCCGCTGTACCCGCCAGGCAGTAGCCAGCTTCATTTGTCCATCCCGTTTTAAGTCCATCAGCTCCCGAATAGCGTCCCAGAAGAGGGTTTCGGTTGTACTGGGGTTCATCAATATTAAAGGTGAATTCCCTTTGGGATTCCAGTTCCAGTATTTTAGGCTGGTTTTTAATAGTGTATGCTGAAAGTAAAGCAATATCCCGGGCGCTCATGTAATGATCAGGATCCGGCCATCCATGGGTATTTTGAAAACGGGTATTGGTTAAACCAATTTCGGAAGCTTTTTCATTCATTTTTTGGACAAATAATTCTTCCGACTCATAAAGATGTTCGGCTATGGCCACGCAGGCATCATTGGCAGAAACAATGGAAATACCTTTTAAAAGGTTTTCCACACTCACCTCCTGGCCAATTTCTAAAAACATTTGAGAACCCTTCATTTCCCAGGCTTTTTCACTTACCGTCACCATTTCATTCCAGTCCATTTTCCCTTCCTCGATGGCTTCCAGGGCCAGGAGGAGGGTCATGATTTTTGTTATGCTGGCAGGAGGATAAGGCCTGTCAATGTCTTTAGCATACAGAACTTCCTTTGTGTTTAATTCAATTAGAAGGGCAGAAGTAGCTTCTACTTCAAAGGGTAACTTCTCCGGGCCGTTTTCTTCTACTTCTTCCCCCGCTTCTAACTCCTGGTTGACCGGTTCTGCCAGAACCGGGTAGGGGGTGATTAAGGATATGGCTAAAAAACAAATGAGGGTAATGATCAATACTTTTTTCATGGTGTTCATTTTTTCTATCTCCTCCCCGGCAGTTTAATTACTCTGACCATTAATTTAGGGGTGCTAACTGAAACCCTTCCCTGTGGCTAGATTTATAGTCAGGTAAATTAATTTTTCTTCCCCTACTATAATATATCAAGATGGGGAAGTTTTCAGCATAAATTTTAATAAAATAAAAAAATTAGTCATGCAGGAAATAGGTCTTACAAATAGAAGTAAAATTTACTTATCAGCAAATAGAATTAGTAATAAATTCTTTCAATTATCAGTATACATGTTATAAATATTATGTAAATAGTAGGGAGGTAATTTTATTGTTAATTTTGGGTTTGAATGGGAGTGCTCATGAACACGGGAACACAGCAGATTTATTAACCTACGGCCTGGAAGAAGCCGCTAAAATGGGAGTTGACACAGATCTTATTTTTATCCAGGAGGCCCTGGAGGAATTAGATAATCCTTTTTGCACAGTTTGTGATCCTCGATGTCCCGGAGCCTGTTACCAGGAGAAGAAACTGGAGGAGTTTTACGCCCTTTTAGCAGAGAGTGAAGGAATCCTGGTAGGCAGTCCTGTTTACTTTGGCACGGTAAGCGCCCAGCTAAAATGTTTTTGGGATTTGTCCCGCAAGTTAAGGAATGAAAAGGCCTTGATAAATAAAGTAGGAGGAGCTGTTTCCGTGGGAGCCGCCCGGTTTGGCGGTCAGGAACATACCATAAGGAGTATCCACGATATGATGCTTGTTCATGGCATGACCATTGTAGGAGATGGACATGAATCGGCAGATCCAGGCCACAATGGTGCCTGTTCCCACAGGCCTTCTATTAAGGATGATTATGCCATTGCCCGGGTCCGTGTTTTAGCCCGGAGAATAGTGGAGGTGGCCAAGGCCACCCAATCCCTTAGAAAGGGCTAGTAAAAGATGAACCTGCGAAAACAAAGGGAAGAACTGGAAAAAAGAATATTTTCTCCCTTTGCCCGGAGGAGTTCCGAGAGCAAAGGCCGCCAGAAGCCGGAGAAGGAGTGTTCTATCAGGACCCTTTTTCAGAGGGACCGGGACCGGATTATACATTCAAAGGCATTTCGCAGGCTTAAACACAAAACCCAGGTTTTTATATCCCCTGAAGGAGACCATTACCGGACCAGGTTAACTCATACCCTGGAGGTGGCCCAGATTGCCAGGACCATAGCCCGGGCCTTAAGACTTAATGAAGACCTGACGGAAGCAATTGCCCTGGGCCATGACCTGGGCCACACACCCTTTGGACATGCAGGGGAAAGAGCCTTAAACAAAATATTTCCCGGTGGTTTCCGCCATAATGAACAGAGCCTTAGGGTTGTGGAAGCCCTGGAAGAAGGAAGGGGTTTAAACTTAACCTGGGAGGTTCGGGAAGGGATATTAAAACACACGGGTCTTGAGGAGCTATCTACCCTGGAAGGCCAGATAGTTAAAATAGCCGACCGCATCGCTTATATAAACCATGACATAGACGACGCGGTGCGGGCAGGGGTTCTGGTGGTAAAGGAACTTCCCCAGGAGGCCATTAAAGACCTGGGTTATAGTTCCTCCCCAAGGATAGACAAAATGGTTAGGGACTTGATTGAAAACAGCATGGACAAAAAAGAAATAAATATGAGCCCCCAGATGGACAGATATCTTTCCTCCTTGAGGGAATTCATGTTTGATAATGTGTATGTAGGCTCTGCCGCCAAAAAGGAAGATCGTAAAATAGAAGGCATGTTCCGCCAGCTCTACGACTACTTTCTAAAAAATCCCCGGGACCTCCAGGCTTATAGCAGGTACCTCCATGGGGAGGATTCCCTGGAAAGGAACGTTTGTGATTATATAGCGGGTATGACGGACAGGTATTTTATCGCCCTCTACCAAAAGCTTTTCATACCCAATCCCTGGCACCTGGAGCTTTAACAAGGAATAAAAAAACTTAATTGGTATATAATATTTAATGTTAATTAGATATTACTATTTTGTTAATAATTTTTTAAAATTGCAGGAAATAATAGGGGTTGTGTTGAATAATCATGTAAAGGAAGGTAGTTTCGTTTAGTGGCTTGTAAGGGTTGTAAATGAAAGTTTAACCGGAGAAGCCGAACCAGCTTCAGGAGGGGGTAACAGTTACCAGGCCTTTTGGGTGTGCTTAACTGATAAGGAGACTGATATGAACTTCTAAAGGTAAGCCTTGTCTCTCTTAAAGTTGGGATAAGGTTTTTTTCATAAAAATTTTAAATAAATAGAGGGAATTTGATGGCAATTGACGAATATTCAAAATCCTAAAATGAATACCTGCAGGTGGTTAGAATGAATGATTTTCTTCCCGAGGATACTATAGAAGAGGTAAGGCAGCACTTCGACCTGGTTGAGGTTATTTCCGGTTACACTTCTTTAAAGAAAGCCGGGCAGAATTATACAGGGTTATGCCCTTTTCATTCTGAGAAAACTCCATCCTTTACCGTTTCTCCCGAAAAGCAGCTTTACCACTGCTTTGGATGTGGTGCGGGAGGAAATGTTTTTTCCTTTATCATGTCCCAGGAGAATCTTTCCTTTCCTGAAGCCGTAAAATTTTTAGCCAACCGGGCGGGTATCCCTTTACCTGAAAGGCAGTTATCGGAAGAGGGAAAAAAGATAAAGATATTAAAGGAAGAGCTGGCAGAAATTAATGAACTTAGCATGAAATATTTCCAGCAGGCTCTTTTTAAGACGGAGATGGGGAAAAAAGCTTTAAACTATTTGACCAGGAGGGGCCTGGATAAAGAAATAATTAAAAAATTTCAACTTGGTTATTCTCTGCCCCAGTGGGATAAATTGATTAACTTTTTAAAAAGCAAGGGATACAGTCAGGAAAATATACTAAAAGCAGGACTGGCAAGTCGTTCCGAAAGGGGAAGTTATTACGATCGTTTTAGAAACCGTATAATGTTTCCCATTTTCAACCAGCAGAACATGGTAATAGGATTTGGGGGAAGGGTCATGGATGATTCCCAGCCCAAATACCTGAACTCCCCGGAAACTATCCTTTATAACAAGAGAAAAAGCCTTTATGCCCTTAATTTTGCCCGTTTTAATATCAGGGAAAGGGATGAAGCCCTGGTTTTTGAAGGATATATGGATGTAATAATTGCCTTTCAAAAGGGGCGGGAGAACTGTGTCGCTTCCCTGGGAACCAGCCTGACAGAGGATCAGGCCAGGCTTTTAAGGCGGAATGCATCAAAAGTGATTATTGCTTATGATTCAGATACTGCCGGGGAAGCAGCTACCTGGCGGGGGCTGGATACTTTAAAATCGGCAGGCTGCAGGGTTAAAGTTGCACAGCTGCCTCCGGGGCAGGATCCCGATGATTTCATTAGAAAAAAAGGAATAAACACCTTTAACGAAGAAATATTAAATAAAGCCCTGCCTTTAATAGATTATAAGCTGAAAAAAATCGGTGAAGAGGTAGGAGAATCATATATAAACACCTATGAAGGTAAAATATCTTATATTCAAAAGATATTACCTGTTCTGGCAGGAATCAATAACAGTGTAGAATTTGATCTATACCTTCAAAGGATAAGCAGTGAAATGGGAATTGATGCCGAGGCCCTTAAAACAGAAATAAAAAAATATAAAAAAAGAAGTA
>SKLX01000048.1 GCA_007121375.1 Bacillota bacterium
AAGCCTTCTTTTTTGATTTTTTTAAATTATTTTTTAGAAGAACCCTTCAACAGGAAAGTAGCAGCCAGGGCTGTTACAGGGATGGTTACCACCAGCCCTATACTTCCCGCCACACTCCTTAAAACTTCTGTAGCTACCAGGTCCAGGTTAATTATCTCTATCCAGGCCATTTCATACCCCAGGAGAAGGAGCAGCAAAGGAGTAGCGCTGCCTACGTAGGCCAGGATCAAGGTATTGGCCATGGTGCCCATAATATCACGGCCTATGTTAACCCCAGACACCAGTAAAGAATAAGAATCTGCCCGGGGGTTATTCTTTTTTAACTCGGAAACGGCAGAAGCAATAGAAATCCCCACATCCGTTACTGCTCCCAGGGAGCCGATAATAATGCCAGCAAAAAGAAGCCCCCTGACATCGATGGAAGGACCATCCATGTACATGAGCATCTGGGCCTCTTCACTACTAAAACCAGTCAGGTGGGCCAGGTTACCAACCCAAAGGGCCAGGAACCCCGCTACCACCACTCCACTTATGGTTCCTATTACCGCAGCCAGAGTTTTCTTTTCCAGCCCTCCTATAACCGCCAGGGTAAATATGGCCGTAAGGCTGGCCAAAAAAACAGAGACCATTATAGGGTTATAACCTTCCAGTATCAGGGGCAGCAATATCTTTACTATAACAAAAGCTGTAAACAACAAAGCAACTATAGTCTTAAATCCCTTTTTCCCCCCTACCAGCAGGAGCAGGAGGGCAAAAAAACCTGTTAGATAGTACAGGTATTTATCCCTGACAATTTCTTTCAAAAAGACTTCCTTAACCACACCATCTTCCTTTTCAGCCAGGAGGAGCACCTCCCTGCCTTCCTCCAGGTACATATCATAAGCGGGATGGTCCATAATATAATTTTCCAGGGTGAAAATTTCCCCCTGAAAATCCCCCGAGGTCACTTCCACCCGGGCCACCTGTTCCAATAATACAAACTCAGAGTCAGGCTGAAAATCCTGAACTTCAATAACCCTGCCCCTCATAACTATTTCTTCCCTTTCCTGGTAACTATAGGCTCTTGAAGGTGATGTTAAAATCATTAAAACTACCAGGAATAATAAAATATGAATCCCTTTCTTCTTATCTCTAAACAAATCATTCACCTGCTTCCACTATTTCCACTATAACGTAAGGAAAAAACTTCCCAATCTAAAAAAGATTCCACCGGCTAAAAAAGAAATAATAGTAGTAACGGCCAAAACAGCAAAAGCCATATGCAGACGAAACTCTTTTGCTAAAATAGCAATCATGGCCACACAGGGTACATAAAAAAGGGCCACCACAGCTCCCACAAAAAGCTGTAATAGGGAAAGATTCATTTCCATAAGGGGAATTACCGTTAATTCTCTTCTTAAAATACCCAGGACCAAAGGCACCGCCGCTTCTTCGGGAAGCCCTAACCAGCCTGTAACCAGAGGACTTAAAAGCCTACCCCAGGCCGCCATCAGGCCTGTTTCATAAAGAAGGGCCGCCAGGGCCACGGCCACCATCATGGGTAAAGCCCCATCCATAATAAAATGTTTAACCCTGAGCCAAACCTTTTTAAAAACAACCTCCTTGCTGGGAACAAGAAGATCCGGGATTTCCATTAAGGTCTGCAGTTTGGGGCCTTTAATCCTCCTGTCTAAAATTAGACCGGAAATCACAAGGGCTATCCCTGCAACCACAAAGACAGCTAAAAAAACAGCTATGGACCTTTCTGCAAGCAACGAAATAAAGGCACCCGTTTGAGAAATGCAGGGAACAGTAAGACAGATTATAGAAGAAACAATTATACGCTCCTTGGGTGAACTCAAGTTCCTGGTAGCCAGGACCCCCGGAATACCGCACCCAAACCCCAGAAGAAGGGGAATGATACTGGAACCCTGGAGTCCAATTCTATTTAATAACCCGTCCAAAAGAGCCCCCAGCCTGGGCAGGTATCCGCTGTCCTCCAGAACACTCAAAGCCCCATAGAAAGAAATAACATAGGGTAAAACCAGGGTAAAGGGCCACTCCAGGCCCTTTACTAAAAAACCATATTCTCCAATTAAAATGTTTTGCCATAACCCCGCCGGCAACATATACTCTACCAGCCATATAATTTGAGGAATAATAGCTCCCCGAAAGAGGGGTAAAAGAATAAAGCGCCTTAATCCCATTCCTATGCCCACCACGGAAGCCAGAACTAAAAAAAGCACCAAAAAAGCCATTAACAGGCCCGGCCAGGGCTGGATAAGCCACTGGCCCAATTTTTGCCGGGTTAAAAGGGAGCTTGTCCCAATTTTTTGCACCCTGTCCGCCAGGGTCTCTGCCTTCTCCCAGCGAGCATCGGATTCAATTCCCCAGTCAAGGGAAGGGATATCACCTTTTTCAATAGTTTCCTTCAAATTTTCCTTAAGCCTGTCCATCCCCTGCCCTGTCACAGCTACAGTGGGAATTACAGGCACATTTAATTCCTTTGCCAACCTGGCATGGTCAATATCATAACCTTTTTCCCTGGCTAAATCAAAACGGTTTAAAGCTATAACCACGGGCAATCCCTGCTCCAGGACCTGCAGGAGTAAATAAAGGCTGCTTTCTAAATTGTTAGCATCCACCACACAGATAACCCCTGTTGGCTTACCCCTTAACATCTCTACTGCTACTCTTTCCGCCTCATTGGTAGCATCCAGGGTGTAGGTACCGGGAACATCAATCAGTAAAAAACTCTTATCCCCCATATCTAATTTCCCGGCAGTATAATCAACGGTGGTTCCCGAATAATTGGCCACACTCACATTCATGCCGGTAAACCTGTTAAAAAAAGCACTTTTACCTACATTGGGAGGGCCTATCAGTAAAATTTTAGATTGATCAGGCATTATTGAGGGCTGAGTTTCTTTACAGTGCACCTGGTTCACCCTTCTTGACAATTATTTCACCAGCCAGGAGCCGGTCCAGGGCAACCCTTCTTCTTTCTACCTCGGCAATAACCGGGCCGCCAAAACATTCCCGGGCACATACCCGAACCTTTTTGCCAGGCCTCAATCCCAGGGGAGCCAGGAGAGGGTTATCGGGAACATAATGAATTATTCCTTCCTGATCTTTCCTAAGACAACACAGGGTTAAAGGATTTTCTTCCTCACCTAAAGGACATTTTTGCAGAACAACGGTTTCTTTTCCCATGGATTGCTTCATCTTCTGGCAGGAACCCCTTCCCATGTCTTCTGATGAATCCATCCGGGGGTATAAGTATTTTAGTAAACCTCTTGGATTACGGTAAATCACCTTTCCACCCTCCTTTAATGTTGAAATAACTCGCCTCAAAACTTCTTCCTTAGGAAAAACATGAAGGGAAATCCATACAGCATCAAAATCAGAACAGTTAACTTCCGTGCCGTCTCCCTGCTTAATCTTAATTCTACTGCCTAAGCCTGAGCTTTCAATCATATTTTTCCCCGAGCTTACGGCCTGTAAGTCATTGTCTAAAGCTTCTACTTCATATCCCCAGGAACCCAGGCAAAAAGCCGTCAAAGGCAGGTGGCCGCTGCCAATATGAAGAACCTTCATCCCGGGTTTTAACCCGGCCAGTTTTGCTTCTGTCTCAATCATTTTGCTGTAAAAAAGCTGGCCGTAAAAATGCCCCAGGAGAATCCACCTGCTCCCCAGGTATTCCAGTCCCTTAATAAACCACACTAATATAAACAGTAATGTGCTTTGTATAATGCCTGTACCAGCAAGTTTACAAGCTCTTTCCGCCTTTTCCATGGTTGACATCTCCCTTCCCAGATTATTTAATCTCAACTTCAGGCATTAATTTTCTTTTATCCAGCCATACAAGATAAAGGGCTGAAGTCCCCGAAAGAACCAGGGGGAACCAGTAGGTTACAAAACGAGACAAAAGCACCAGGGCCAAACCCATGGCCGGGTCCACTCCCTGCAGGGAAAGAACAAACACCATACTGCCTTCATAAGTACCTAGGCCTCCCGGCAGAAGGGGAACCATGCTTACCAGGTAAGCAGCAAAAGTAGCAAGGGCTATTAATAAAAAATCTATTTCCAACCCCAGCATTTTGGAGGCCCCAAAAACCTTCACCGGGTATATGCTCCACACCAGGAAAGAAATTAAAAGGAGCCAGCGCCTTTCTCCGGGGGTTACCATCTCCCGGGAGTGGCGGGAAGAATCTTCTATAAATTTCCATACTTTTTTAGCTTTATCTACCAAATGATTTGATTCCTTTCCATCTTCTTCCTCCCTCAAGGGGAGGCCTTTAACCCCAAGGGCAAAAAGGGAAACCAATACAAAACCCATAACAAAAAGTGAAAAGTAAAAAACAGGAGAGAAGGAAAGGCTTAAAGCTACTGTAAATAAAAGGATGGTAGATAAGGATAAAAAGGGAAGCAAGGATATATACTTATGAATGAAAAGGAGACCCGTAAGCTGCCGATAATCTAAGGAAGTAAGGCGGTGAAAAAAGTAAACCTTGGCTGCTTCTCCTCCTAACTTTACCGAGGGGGTTACACTTTCAATAAAGCTGCCCGCCATAAAAACACTCCAAACCTGGGAAAAGGAAATTCCTTTATAAAGCTTCCCCAGGAGATAATGCCACTGGTAAACAATCAGGGATAACGTCACAACCTGCAGCAGGCAAAGACCTGCCAGGGCCAGGGGAGAAGTGTTTAGCATAACACCTTTAATATCTTCCCAGCCCAGGAGAAACACTAGCCCAGCCAGGACAGTTATTCCTGTTATATACAAAAAAGCTCTACCTGAACTCATTAGCTCCCATTCCTTTCTTAAGAAAGCCCTTCCCTATCCTTAACGAAGAGAAGGGACCGATCAAAAGTTTTCATATTTTGCTGAACCTGGGCCACAGGTTTATAACTATCAGGCAGGTAGTCATAATGGTGTTCATAAAAAGAGGAAGGCTGCCTGAAGATAAAACGGGAACCGGGAAGGGATCCGGAGAAAAGGTTATTTAAAATGTCCTCCTTGGGTTCCGCCTGTAGGGCTACCACCGCTACGGTAAAGTCCAGGGAAGGGAAAAGGGCTCCGTCTCCTTCCACCACCTGTATTTTGCCAGGCAATTCTACCTTTTTTAAGTAAGCCCTGGCCCGTTTTACGGCTTCCCTGTCCAAATCCAGAGCATATACTTCAGCGCCGGATAATAGGGACAGGTAAACAGCAGTAAAGGGAACGGCCCCACAGCCGATATTTAAAACCCGGTCAGCAGAAGTTATTCCTGCCAGGTCAATTTCCCTCTGGACAGTTTTCCGGTAAGGGAGGGAGTAAAGGCCCGCCGAGTATGAATTTATGCTGCACCATTTTTCCAGGGTTCCTACAAGGGGTTGAATTATACGCATGATCTTCTCCCGACTTATATATTGAGATTCATTCTCATGTTTATATTATAGGGGTACTTATATTTACTGTCAATACAAATAACTAATATGAAAATATTAAACTTTTACAAAAACCTTGTAACCAGGTTGGTTTAAGCTTAAAATTAATTATAATTAAAGATTTTATAAAGGGGGAGGTATCATCATGGAGGCAGCCCGGGTTTTAAGGGAGATAAAAGAGAAAAAGATACTCCCCTTCTACCTTCTATGGGGAGAAGAAGAATATCTCAAAAAGAAAATTATAGATGAGTTGAAAAATCTTCTCCTGGACCCGGAAATGAGTTCCTTCAACCTGGACCTTTTTGAAGAGGAGAGCCCCTCCCTTAAGGAGATATTAAAAAGGGCGGAAGCTCCGCCGGTTTTAAGTGATAAGCGCCTTATCATTGTTAAAAATCCCCCTTACTTTTCGGAAGAGGTTAAAGAAAAGGAAGGCCTGGAGGATTTAGCTCGTTACCTGGAAGAACCTATCTCCCACACCTGCCTGGTTTTTTCCACCACAAAGATTGATAGAAGAAAAAAAATAACCAGGCTCCTGGTTAAAAGTAATGCTTTAGTAGACTGCAACCCCGTCAAAGAAGGGGAACTGAAAAAGTGGGTCAGGCAAAAATTTCGCCAGGAAGGAAAGACCATAGAAAATAACGCCCTGGAAAGCTTAATTGAACTGACGGGAAATAACCTTAACCGCCTGGAGAATGAAATTAACAAGCTTTGCACTTACCTGGGGAAGGAAAAAAAGATTTCCGAGGAAGAAATAAAAGCCCTGGTTACCGGCTCCCTGGAAGCAAATATTTTCTCCCTGGTTGACAGCCTGGGTAAAAAAAACAAAAGGGAGGCCCTGGACCAGTTCCACAGAATCCTACTCCAGGGTGAACCTCCCCTAAAAATATTAACTATGATTGCCAGGCAGTTTCGCCTTTTAATACAGGTTAAAAGCCTACAGGAAGAAGGGTGCACCATCCAGGAAATTCATAAAGAAATAAAACAACATCCCTTCGTGGTAAAAAAACTTTTAAGCCAGGTAGATAACTTTACCCTGCCAGAACTTAAAAGGGGCCTGGTTAAAAGCCATGAAACAGATTTTAAAATTAAGACCGGCCAGCAGGAACCCCATGTATCTTTAGAATTCCTTATCGCTGATTTAGATTAGGCGCCATGGCTGCAGGTCCTGCCAGGGGATCGTACTGCCATCGCCTTTCCCCATCGGGAGCCTCCAGTATAGGTTCCTCCAGGTATTGGGGAACCTCCAGGTGGAGACTTTTATAAACGTTGGAAAGATGTTTGCGAAATAAAGCCTCAAAGGGAGCAGCCAAATAATATGAAGTGCTGTCCACCCACCAGGCGAAATCACTGCCTTCCGCCATAAAAAGTCCTTCCCGGGCTTTTTTTATTCTCTCGGGATCTGTCCCCGCATCCAGTTCCTTTTGAAAATCCCTCCGGGTTCTGCGAAGGTACTCCCACATAGTGTTTTTGTTTCTGGTACCTATCCACCGGTTTAAATTGTGATTCACCCAGGAACCGGTAAAGAGATAGTTTATTTTCTGCCGGGGGGGATTAACCGCCAGGTAATTATTAACCGTTACCGTATGGAGAAGGGGATCATCCCTGAGCCGCTGGTAGAGAAGGTGCAGAAAATCCTTTTTATCATTAGAGTACCATTCCCAGGCATTTTCCCCATCCAGAGAAATAGTTACCAGATAATTTCCCGAATGGTCATCCAGGTGTTCTCTTATCTTATGTAACCGATGATGGAGGTCATTTACCGCATCGTTAACGGACATATGCTGATAGGTAAAGCCAATTCTATCGGAAAGATATTGGTCCCTGAAAATCATGGATATTTCTTTGCCGTTGATATTAACTTTGTAAGGTTGATATAAAACCTGGGGATTGGTTACATGGCCGTATTCATCCCGGTAGATCTCGGTACCCAGAGATTTGGCCAGTATTTCTTCGTCGGATATAGTCCATTTAAAGTCCAGGCCCGCCAGGTAGGTTATCACCTCCGGGCTGACAGCCTGCTCCGGGGGCCAGAAACCGTAAGGTTTATGGCCAAAACATTCCTGGTAATGATCCACCGCCTTTTTCGTTTGCTCCAAGGCATCTTTAGGGTGAGCAAACTTTTCCGGAAGGGAAAGGCCGGGGGCAGACCTCAAGGCACTGTCGGTGTCAATAAGAAGGGGTAAAATAGGATGATAATAGGCCGTAGTAATGACTTCAATTTGACCCTTATCCTGCAACTCCCGGTGTTCGGGTATTATTTTACTCAGGATGTTCCACTGCTTACTCAATAAAGCAGTCTTTTCTTCTTCGGTAAAATTACTTCCCTTTTCCTCAAGGCCCCTTAAAAAAGAATCCTTTTCCCTCAACTCGGGATCGATCCATACCAGGTTAAACCAGACCTGCAGGTCCAGGTAATCCTGGTTAGAAAATTCTCCAATAATTTTCTCCAGGTGAGCAGGCTCCCTTTTTCTCCCCTGCTTTTCTAAAAGCTGATGATAACGGGGGTACCGGGAAATAACCCTATCCCAGTGAATATCAAAATAGTGTTGGAGCAAAAATATCTTTTCCCGGTTATTAAGGGACCTTACCGGCTTCATCACCAACAGGTAATAATCCACCGCCTCCCCTTCCAGGTAATCCTCAATCTGCTCAATTAAAGCAGGGGTCAAATTAAAGGTTGCCCTTATAGTAGGATATTCCCTTAATATAGATGCCATCTGGTAATAATCTTTACAACCATGGAGCCTGACCCAGGGCATAAAATATTCATTTTTCACTGTATCCTTGTAAAAAGGCTGGTGCTGATTCCAAACAAAGGCTATATTCAAAGGCCTTTGTGACATATAAATCACATCCTTTAACCTGGAATAATCTCCTTTTTTATTTCCAGCATCCATTCTTCCCCAGGTGATAACTCCAGATCCCAAAAGGGAAATACCACCGAACCCTGAAAATTCCTTTCAAAACCATCCTCTGACTGGGATACGGTCTCAATGGGAAAACGCCATAATCCTGCAGGCCGGTCAAAGGAAAAACGAAGGTCTATTCCCTGCCATTCATCTTTAATGCCTATAGTTTTGATACTGGAAATCTCTCCACTGCTAGCCAGGTAATTATCCTTAATTTCCTGGTCAGCGTAATAATACCTGTCGGAAGCATAACCGCTTAAAAAGCCATAATTGAACTCAATTCCAAACCTTGTATTTAGCTCCCTTTCTCCTTCATTTTTTATAGTGTAAATAATTGTTAAAGAGGAATCCCTGGCTCCTACCTTTATCTCCTTTAGCAGCCTCACCTTTCCCTTTATATCACCCTCTTCAACTCTTCCCTCTCTACTTAATTCTATCACCACTTCTTTATTATGCTTATGTATGGAAGCATAGTAGGGTTCCATTATATAATTACCCTTTTCTTGATGATTTCCTTTTTTAAACCTTTCTAAAGTTTCCTGGTTATCCAGGAAATGATCAAGGAGAGAAAGGCGCTGGTACCTATCATAAACCAGATATTTTTCCAATCCCTTTTCTTTAACTTTTGTTATTTCATGTATAGTTTTTGCTCCATCACTTTTACTGCCTTTTCCGGAAAAAGTTCCCTCATAATTTTCAAAATCCTCCTTCTTTTGATTATAATCCTGGCTGGTATTATTCTCTATTAATTCAAATATACTTTTATGATAAGTTTCCGGGCGGCGGGTTAAGGTATCCATCAAATTAAAACACCGGGGCTTATAATCAAAGGCAAAAATAGCTCCTCCCTTGTGGGGTGCAATATATATACCCAGTTCCCTGGTATTAATACCAATTTCCTTCTGGCCTTCATATAGCAGGTCTTCTTCCTGTACCTCCAGCCACTCCTCCTGAGGATAAAGCTGTTCCTCCGCCAGGACCTGGGCTTTTATCAGGGAGCGGTAAAGGGCAAATCGAAGAAAATTAAGGTAAAGACCGCCAAAAACACCGTGCCAGTAGGCATCATTACACTGGCCCGCCCAAAGATATTCAAGGGCCTGGCTTCTTAATCTGGGATCGGTTATCTGGTAGACTTTCCCGTGGACCGCCAGCATTTTTTTATGAATCTGGTTGCTTTCCGGGTACTGCACTAAAAAGTTTCTCCAAAAACCCCTCGACCATTCCATCATTTCCCGGTAAGAAGAAGTAGGTAAATACACCTTGCCTCGGGAAGAATAACTATCCAGGTAATCTCCAAAGGTCACCATTTCCAACCAGGAAGAATTTTCTTTAATTAATTCAAAAAACTCCAACAGCCAGCCTCCCTCATAGACGGTCCCGTAGGTTTCCGGCCAGCTGCCAAATTTTTCTCCATCATCTGCCAGTACCAGCACTCTATCTTC
>SKLX01000171.1 GCA_007121375.1 Bacillota bacterium
ACAACTTTTATCCTGAGTGAAAATTTTTGCAGGATTTTTCAAAACCAGGTGGAATTTATAAAGTGGTATTATACAATCATTAGTTAAAAAAAATTAGGAGGTAAGGAAGTTGTCCAGAAAATTTATTCTTTTAACCAGTGTTTTTGTAATTATTGCTTTAATCTTTTCCCTGTCGGGTTGTACATCGGAAAATGGGGGTGCCGGGGAGGAGCAACCTGTAAATTTAACCCTGGCCCATTTTTGGCCTGCTAACCACCCGGCAGAAACAGAACTGGTGGAAAGCTGGAAGGAAGCGGTGGAAGAGGCTACTGACGGCCAGGTTACTGTTACCAGCTATCCCGGCGAGACTCTCCTGGGAGGGGCGGAAATATATGATGGAGTAGTTAACGGTGTAGCCGATGTAGGCCTGTCTGTTTTTTCTTACACCCGGGGGCGTTTTCCTCTGCTGGAGGTTTTTGAACTGCCCTATATTGTTTATAATAACTCCAAGGTAGCCAGTAAGGTAGCCTGGGAAGGGATAAAGGAGCTGAATCCCCAGGAGGTGCAGGATACAAAGCTTATGATGGTTCTGGCTACCGGCCCGGGGGATCTTTTTACCAGGCAGCCCGTGGACACCCTGGAGGACCTCCAGGGCATGGAGATTCGGGCTACAGGCCTTAGCGCCAGGACCCTGGAGATGCTGGGGGCTATTCCTGTAGGCATGCCTCAGTCGGATGCCTATGAAGCCTTGTCCCGGGGGGTAGTGGAGGGTAACTTGTCTCCCCTGGAGGTGCTTCAGGGATGGAGACACGCTGAGGTTACCGAATACCTGACTTATACTCCCTTCCTTTACAATACCCTTTTCTTTTTAACTATGAACAAAGAGGCCTGGGATTCCATACCTCCTCACCACCAGGAAGCTATTGAAGAAGTCAATGAAAGAATCCACCAGGAAGTGGCCATGGGCTTGTGGGACAAGCAGAATGAAGAGGCCCTGGAGTTTGCCCTGGAGGAGACAGGCCAGGAGGAGATTGAACTTTCCCAGGAAGAAGTGGAAATATGGAAGGAAAAGGTAAGGCCAATCCTGGATGAATACGTGGATGAGATGGAACAAAAGGGCCTTCCGGGAGAAGAAGCCCTGGAAATGGTTAAAGAACTGGCGGATAAATATAACGAGATTTATCCCTAAAGTTTTCTTTAAAGATGGGGGATGTATTTTATGAAAGAAGTCCCGGGTTTCATAGGTAAGCTGAGCAAACTCCTTGATACTATTGCCGGGGGGGTCATGGTGGGTGCCATGACCCTGGTGGTGTTAAATATTATCCTGCGGAATTTTTTTAAAAGCCCCATCCTGGGGACCTATGAATACGTAGGTTTTCTTACAGCCCTGATGATCGGCCTGTCCCTGGCTTACTGTGCTTATCAAAACTTTCATATTGCCGTGGGCTTCGTGGTGGAGAAGTTCTCTCCCCGGGTTCAGGCCCTTATAGATGCGGTTATGGCCCTGGCAGCCTTTGTTTTTCTCATTTTCTCCACCTGGCACCTGGGGAAGTACGCCCACAGCATGGCCTTGACGGGAGAGGTTTCGCCCACCACCAGGACACCCTTTTATCCTTTTATATATGCCGTGGCTTTTGGTCTTTTTGTTTTATGCCTGGTCCTGCTGGTCCAGGTAATAGAATCTATTAGAAAGGTTACGAAAGAATGAACCCTGTTACTATTGGACTAATTGGAGTGCTAATTTTTTTTGCCCTTTTAATACTGCGTATGCCCATAGCTTATGCCATGTCCCTGGTTGGTTTTTTAGGTTTAAGCTATCTTACTTCTACTTCTGCAGCCTTCAGAACAGTGGCCCAGGAGTTATATTCTACCTTTTCTACTTATTCCTTAAGCGTTATTCCCATGTTCGTCCTTATGGGGTTTTTTGCCTTCCATGCGGGGATTGGCACCCGCCTTTACAACTTTGCTTATAAAATGGCGGGGCATCTCCCCGGGGGCCTGGCTATTGCCACCCAGGTAACTTGTGCCCTCTTTGGGGCTGTTTGTGGTTCCAATACGGCTACGGCGGCCACCATTGGGGCTATTGCCCTTCCCGAGATGAAAAAGTATGACTACGACGATTCCCTCTCCACGGCCAGTGTGGCGGCAGGGGGAGCCCTGGGAGTTTTAATACCCCCCAGCGTAATATTTATTATTTACGGTATTTCTACCGAACAATCTATAAGAAAGTTGTTCCTGGCAGGAATTATCCCCGGCCTTCTCTTAATGCTCTTATACATGTTAACGGTGTATCTTTTATCCCGCCGCAATCCCCTTTTGGGGCCTGCAGGGGAAAAGGCTTCCTGGCCGGAAAGATTTCGTTCCCTGCGGGGAGGTCTATGGGAGGTCATGGTGATATTTATTATATCCATAGGAGGCCTTTTTGGCGGCATATTTACTGCCCCCGAAGCGGGGGCGGTGGGAGCCTTTGGAGTAATGGCCCTTACCCTGATTAACAGGACCTTGAAATGGCAGGGGTTCAAGAGGGCCCTGACGGATTCTACCCGGACTACCGCCATGATCATGTTCCTGGTGGCAGGGGCAGTTATTTTTGGCCGGTTTATGGCCATGAGTCGTATCCCCTTTGAGCTGGCCAGCTGGGCGGGAGCTCTTCCCTTACCTCCCTTTATGGTCATGATTATTATCTTGGTAATATACCTGGTCCTGGGTTTTTTTATAGATGCCCTGGCCCTTATTCTTCTTACCATACCCATTTTTTATCCCGTGGCTGTCACTACCCTGGGGTATGATCCTCTCTGGTTCGGGGTGATTATTGTCATGGTAGTGGCCATGGGAGTTATTACTCCCCCGGTAGGCATGAATGTCTACATCATTAAAGGTGTGGCCAGGGAGGTGCCCCTGGAGGTAATATTTCGGGGGGTCTGGCCTTTCCTGCTGGCCCTGGGAGTCTGTCTTGCTTTAATGATTGCTTTTCCTTTCCTGGCAACTTTCCTTCCCAATTTACTGCCCAATTAATATAAACCCTTATAGAGCTTTTAAATTTTTAATTAAATTTAACACACCTTAATACAATGTTTACCAATTCATATTGAAACAGGGTAAAGTATTAAGTATAATGAGCTATGGTGAAATACTTCCCGTAAGGAAAGGAGTTTTAATATGGATCTTGGAAAGTTTACCCATAAGGCTCAAGAAGCGGTTCTTGTTGCCCAAAACATTGCTATTCGTTATCATCATCAGCAGATTGAACCCCTTCATCTGCTTTTATCTTTATTAGAGCAAGATCAGGGGATGGCTCCCCGGATATTAAGCCTGTCGGAGGTGGACCCGGAGGGGCTGAAGGAAAAGGTTGAAGTGGAACTTCGCAAGAAGCCCCAGGTTTATGCCAAAGAAGGAACCCAGGAGCAGATTTATATGAGCCCCCAGGTAGCCCGTATATTGGAAAAAGCAAAGGCAGAAGGGGAAGCCTTTAAAGATGATTATATCAGCGTGGAGCATGTTCTCCTGGCCCTTCTTTCTGCCGATGCCGGAGAAGCCTCCCGCCTTTTAAGGCAGGCGGGGGGAGATCGTACTAAAATAATGGAGGCTCTGCAAAAGGTCCGGGGCCACCAGAAGGTGAGCAGCCAGGACCCGGAGAGTACCTACGAGGCTTTAAGCAGGTACGGCCGGGACCTTACGGAGATGGCGGAAAAAGGTAAGCTGGACCCGGTGATTGGACGGGATGAAGAAATAAGGCGAGTGGTCCAGGTAATTTCCCGCCGGACCAAGAACAACCCCGTTCTCATTGGAGAACCTGGGGTAGGGAAAACAGCTATCGTGGAAGGGTTGGCCCAGCGTATTGCCCGCCAGGATGTGCCCGAGGGCCTTAAGGAAAAACAAATCTTTGCTTTAGATATGGGAGCCCTGGTGGCGGGAGCCAAATACCGGGGGGAGTTTGAAGAAAGGCTTAAGGCGGTCCTTCGGGAGATCCAGGAATCCCAGGGCAGTATAATCCTTTTTATTGATGAGCTTCACACGGTGGTAGGAGCCGGGGCCGCAGAAGGTGCCATGGATGCCAGCAACCTTTTAAAGCCCATGCTGGCCCGGGGTGAACTTCACTGCATTGGTGCTACCACCTTGAGCGAGTACCGGAAAAACATTGAAAAGGATGCAGCCCTGGAAAGGCGTTTTCAGCCCGTCCTGATAGGAGAACCCAGCCTGGAGGATACCATATCCATTCTGCGGGGCTTAAAGGAACGCTATGAAATCCACCACGGAGTACGAATCAAGGACTCAGCCCTGGTTTCAGCAGCCACCCTGAGCCACCGCTACATCAGCGATCGTTTTCTCCCCGATAAGGCCATTGACCTGGTGGACGAAGCGGCAGCCCTTATTCGGGCAGAAATTGACAGCATGCCCTCAGAACTGGATGAGGTTTCCCGCCGGGTTTTACAGCTGGAAATTGAAAGGGAAGCCTTAAAAAAAGAGGTTGATGAAGCCTCCAAGGAACGATTGACCCGGATTGAAGAGGAGCTTTCTCGCCTGAAGGAGGAAGCGGAAGGCCTCCGGGCCCGCTGGGAGGAAGAAAAGAAATCTATCTCCCAGATAAGGGAGATCCGGGAAAAGATAGAAGAAACCAAGAATGAGATAGAACAGGCAGAACGGTCTTACGACCTGAACAGGCTGGCAGAGTTAAAATATGGGCAGCTTCCCCAGCTGGAAAAACAGCTACAGGAGGCAGAAGAGAAGATTACCAGGGAAGGTGCCAGCGAGGAAAGGCTTATTAAGGAGGAGGTTGATGAAGAGGATATTGCCCTCATTATATCCCGCTGGACCAAGATTCCCGTTAGCCGCCTTCTGGAAGGGGAAAGGCAAAAACTTTTAAAACTGGGAGAAAGGCTTCATGAAAGGGTAGTAGGCCAGGAGGA
Organism: Bacillota bacterium; assembly: GCA_007121375.1. Lineage (GTDB taxonomy): Bacteria > Bacillota > Dethiobacteria > SKNC01 > SKNC01 > SKLX01. The sequence goes on from SKLX01000171.1 coordinate 4,887, forward strand.
GGCTGTGGAAATTGTAAGCGATGCAGTGTTAAGGGCCCGGGCGGGAGTTAAAGACCCAGACCGTCCCATTGGCTCCTTCATTTTCCTAGGTCCCACGGGAGTAGGTAAAACGGAGCTGGCCCGGTCCCTGGCCCACTTCCTCTTTGATGATGAGAATGCCCTTATCCGCATGGATATGTCCGAGTATATGGAAAAACATTCGGTAGCCCGACTTACGGGGGCCCCTCCCGGGTATGTTGGTTTTGAAGAGGGGGGACAGTTGACCAATACAGTAAGGAGACGCCCCTTTTCCGTCATACTCTTTGACGAAATAGAAAAAGCTCACTCCGATGTCTTCAATATACTGCTCCAGATTATGGACGAAGGAAGACTTACCGATTCCCACGGCCGCACCGTGGATTTTCGAAATACGGTTATTATTATGACCAGCAACCTGGGAAGTGAAATTATTATGGAGGAAGCTTCCCGGCAGGAGGGGTCCTTTGAAAGGGCCAAAGAAAGGGTTATGGAAAAACTGCGGTCCTTTTTCCGGCCGGAATTTATAAACCGGGTAGATGATACGGTAGTATTTCACCCTCTAACCAGGGAACACCTGGTAAAAATTGTAGACATTCAGCTGGAACGTTTAGCCAGGCGCCTGCAGGAACAACAGATTACCCTGGAACTTACCCACGAGGCCAAGCTTTACCTGGCGGAAAAGGGTTTTGACCCCCTCTTTGGGGCTCGCCCCCTGAAGAGGACCATCCAGAAGGAACTGGAAAACCCCCTGGCCCGGGGAATTTTATCGGGAGAGTTTCGGGAAAAGAGCCACCTGCAGATTGACTGGGGAGAAGAAGGCCTAACCTTTAAGGTTGTAGAGGCTTCCTCCCAGTAAAATTACTGGGCAGGGCCACCATTATATGGTATTATATAAAGGAGTAATGCCTCTAATTGTGGTTTTTGTTATTTCTTTTGGAGTGATTGAGCAATGAATATCCTATTATTGGAAGGAAGAAGCAGCTTTCCAGGTTGTTTACAGGAAATAAAAGAAAAATTTGTTTCCCGGGGAGAGGTTGCCTTGTGTACCTCTGCCCAGGAATTTTTTAATCTTTCCCGGGAAAAGACCCCTGATGTGGCCGTGGTTGATATTGACCTGCCCGGAGAGGAAAGCCTGGAGATATTAAAATCCTTTCGGGCTTTTTTCCCCGAAACCTATATTCTGCTCCTGGCAGGAGGAAAAGACTACAGCAGGCTGGAAAAAGCCTTAAGCCTGGGGGCTGATGACTATATGGTGGAGCCCCTGGTAAGGGAAGAGCTGGAGATAAGATTGAGTATGGCTATAAAATCCCGGACCAGGAGCCATACCCTTAAACGAATGGAAGAGGTTTTGCAGGAGGAGGAGGGGGTGTTCCGCATGGTGGCGGAGCATTCTGTGGACTGGGAGTACTGGCTGGACCCCCGGGAAAACTTTGTTTATGTTTCCCCTTCCAGCTGGCAGATTACGGGCTACGATCCCTGGGAGTTTGTGAGTGGCACCTTAAAGTTAAAGGAAATAATTCACCCCCATGACTGGCATATAATGGAAGAACACGTATCCCGCCTGGCAGAAAAGGGCAGGCATGTCCCCCAGGAGTTTAGGATTATCCACCGGAATGGAGGGGAAAGGTGGATAAGCCACGTATGCCAGCCGGTATACAGCTCCCGTGGCCGCTTTCTGGGTAGAAGGGCCAGCAACCGGGATATTACCAGGCAGAAGAAGGTGGAAAAGGCCCTTCGGGAAAGCGAAGCGAAATATCGCCTCCTTTTTGATTCGGCTAACGATGCTATTCTTTTAATGGAGGATAATGTTTTCATTGACTGCAATGAGAAAGCCCTGGAGGTATTTGGCACATCACGAGAAGAGATCCTGGGCAGCACTCCCTGTGATTTTTCTCCCTGGCAGCAGCCCGATGGAAGTAATTCCAGGAACAGGGCGGTGAGAGAACTCAATATGGCCCGGGAGGGTTTTCCCCGCCTCTTTGAATGGAAGCATGTCAGGGAAAATGGGAGGGTTTTTGATGCGGAAATAAGCCTTAACCGGATTATTCTGGACAATAAAATATTTATCCAGTCTATTATTAGGGATATCAGTGACCGGAAGGAGCTTTACCGGGAAATAGAAGAGAGAACTAAAGCCCTGGAAAAATCCAACTACCTGCTCCAGGAATCAAACCAGAAACTTTACCGGGTGGAAAAATCCCGGCGCAATATGCTGGCTAATATTTCCCATGACCTGCGAACTCCCATTACCCTTATTCAGGGTTTTGTGGAGGCCCTTTTGGAGGAAGTGGTAACGGGTCCCCAGGAACAGAAAAAATATTTGTTTTTGATTTTGAGCAAGACTAAGGGTTTGAGCAGGTTAATTGATGATCTCCTGCAGCTTACCCGCCTGGAATCGGGAGAAGTTAAAATGAATTACCGGGAAGCTTCCCCGGAGATCCTGGCCTCCTGGTTATTTAAAAAATACCGGGCAGCCGTTGAAAACAAGGGGATTTATTATGAAGTCATTTCTCCTTCAAACACCCAGGAAAAAAAGAATATGGATGAGAGACTCCTGGTTAAGGTAGATTATGACGGGATAGACAGGGTTTTTTCTAATCTAATATGTAATTCTATTAAGTTTACCCCTCCCCGGGGATATATAAGGGTGGGCTGGGAGGTAACTTCCAAAGATGATGAGAAAGAGGGTTCTTCCGAAACTCAGGAGATTCTGTTTCAGGTTAAAGACACCGGGTCAGGGATAAATGAAGAGGACTTTCCCTTTATTTTCGATCGTTTTTACCAGGGGTCTAAGTCCAGAAATTCGAGTAGGGAAAGCAGGGGACTGGGATTGGCTATAGCCCGGGAGATTATCTTTAAGCATGGTGGACGTATCTGGGCAGAGAGCACTCCCGGCGAGGGAAGTACTTTTTACTTTACCCTGCCTTTAACCTCAAAATAAATTGATATTTTTATTTATATTTACGGCGTCTTAGAAGGACGCTGTTTTTAATTAAAGGACTATGAAGGAACCCCGGTAGAACCCATCAACGAAGAAGGGGAAAATGAGAATTCCCCCGGTATCAAGGTTATTCTTCGGCCATAAATTTGTATCCTACCCCCCTGATTGTGGTAATATACCTGGGCTGGGAGGGGTCTGGTTCTATTTTTTTTCTAAGGTTGCTGATATGAACCATAAGGGTCCTGAAATCTCCCATGCTGTTGGATCCCCAGGCCTTTTCATAAAGTTCTTCAGCGCTAAAGACTTTATTAGGGTTTTGGGCCAAGACAGCCAGAATTTTAAACTCCATGGAGGAGAGGTCAATCTTTTTTCCCCCTAACAGCACCTCGTGGCTGAGGAGGTCAATTACCAGGTTGGGGAAAACAAGCCTGGAAGTTTGTTCCTTATCTTTTTCTTGCATCAAGCGACTTCTTCGCAGATGGGCCTTTACCCGGGCTACCATTTCTCCGGGGCTGAAGGGCTTGGTGATATAGTCGTCCCCTCCTACGGTAAGGCCCATGATTTTATCTTCACTTTCTCCCTTGCAGCTTAAGAAAATGATTGGGACTTCTGTGATTTTCCTTAGTTCCATGCAGATTTCAATTCCATCTATATCGGGTAAAAGTATGTCCAAAATTATCAGGTCAGGTTCCTTTTCCCTGGCTAACTTGAGGGCTTCCTGACTGTTTTTGGCCGTTGAGACCTCAAATCCTTCCCGGCTCAGATATAAGTTAATCAATTCACAAATCTCCGGCTCATCATCGACTACCAGCACTTTTTTCCCTGTCATTTTTTACACCTTCCTTATAAGAGCTATTTCATCGCAGTTGGGGAACTTGGGACAATTAATGCATTCCGTCCATACCTTTTGGGGAAGTTCTTCCTTATCAATGAGATTAAAGCCGCATTTCTCGAAAAAATCCGGCTGGTAAGTTAAAGTGAAGACTTTCTCGACATCTAATTCTCTACATTCTTCAATTAATGCTTCCACCAGGGAACGACCCAGGCCGGAACCTGCCCTTTGAGGAAGAATTGCCAGGGAACAAATTTCTGCCAGGTCTTTCCATAAGATGCGAAGAGCTCCTACTCCCAGTATTTTGCCATTTTCCTCAACAACGGTATAATCCCTTATTTTTTGATAAAGGGAGGGTATAGTACGATGGAGCATTAACCCCTGGCCGGCGTAACTGTTGATAAGGAGGGCCATGCTTTCCACGTCTGACATCCTGGCTTTTCGAAACTTCATTCCTGTTCTCCTCCCTAAAAAATCTTTGTTGTTATTTTCTGCAATCTTTTACAAATTCCCTTTTTTTCTACAATTATAATGATAATTTTTGGACCAGGCAAAGAGCTGTCCTCCCCGAGTCAGGGAAGAGGCCCGGAAAAGGCTTGTAGCTCCGTAACTGTTTCTTATATTGTCTACTGCCCGGGTGAGTTTTACTTTTTTCTCCCTGTCTTCCAGGAGGGACAGTTGAAGGAACCTGTCGTTCAGGAGCTGGAAAAGGCTTATTCCTACAGCTCGAAGGGGCTTCCGGTCCCAGTGGGTGTCAAAGAGCCTTAATACCAGGGGGTATACTTCCATGGTTAGGGCAGAAGGTTCCGGCAGTTTTTTTTGCCGGGAAAAACCGGTAGGATTTTTAAAATCAGCTCCCCGGCAGTAGAGGCTGACTGTTTTCCCCATTTTTCCCATGC
>SKLX01000199.1 GCA_007121375.1 Bacillota bacterium
AAAGAGAAAAAAGAAAATGATAATGACAAACCTGAAGGGGAAAAGCCCCAGGGGGAAGAAATTCAGGCATAATAAAAACCGGTTAAAAACCGGTTTTTATTTTTAACTCTCTTTAAGGTCATTAAGAGACCGGGTATAAAGATGAATTAACCTGTTAATAAACTCCTGGGAGGGATATCCCCTCAAGGTTTTAACCTGGGTGAAACGCCGGGGAATTTCCGTATCCTCCGGCCGGTAACCCGTAGAAAATTTAACTTTCCAGCGGTGGCGCCTTATTTCTTCCGCCTTCTTATCCAGGTTTTCTACCTGGGCATCAAGGCCTACTGCCTGCCAGGCCTCCTCCAGCACTTCCGGGGTATAAAGATTTCGGGCAAATAAACAGGATACCATGGAGGTAAGGAGGACCCTATACCTTTCTTCTTCTTCCATATATTCCAGGGCCTTTTCAGGGGTGTATTCCTCCGCCTTCTGGTCAAACTGGTAACCTGCCGTATCCAGATGAGAATGGCGAAAACCCATGGCCTGAGAAACAAAGAATACGGGGCCGGTAGCATAGCCAGCCATTTCCTGGCCCAGGACGCAGGCAAAATCTTCTCCCCCGTAGTGGGAGGCTGCTTCCGAAACTCCTTCCCCCAGGAGACGGTAAAAGTCATTGGTTCTTTGGGAAAGATGCCTGACTCCTTCCAGATATTCCTTGTAACTACCAAACTTGTAGGGCACAAGAGTCTCCTCCTGGGACACCAACCCCTTCTCCAGGGCTTCTGTGGCCCAGGCCAGGGCTACTCCCGTGCTTATCACATCAATACCGTACTTTTCCACCTGGTCCAGAAGGATAATCACTTCCTTCGCCTGGGATATACCCAGCATGCTCCCCATGGCATAAACGGGTTCATGGTCATAAGATACCTGGCGATAATAGTATTCATGCTCCTCCCCAAATTTTTCCCGCAGCAGGCCGATATGTATACAGCCAATAGGACAACCGGCACAGGCTACCTGGCGTAAAAGGAGGTTATCGGCAAAATATTCCCCGGAAATCCCTTCCGCGCCAGATAAACTGGTGCTTTGTAAATTCTTAGAAGGGAGGGAATTATTATTCTGCAGGGGAAGGACATTTCCCGTAGTCCCCAGGCCGTGGTACTTGGCCATAATATCGGAGCCCACCAGTTCTTTATAAAGTTTCCGGTAAAACTTCTGGTAGGAGGGGCCAAATTCCAGGTCAAAGGAAGTATCCCCGGTAATCATAATAGCTTTTAACTGCTTGGACCCCATGACTGCCCCTGCTCCCAATCTTCCAAAATGGCGAAAGGTATCCACATTGATCCCGGCAAATTTAACCATATTCTCTCCCGAAGGCCCTATCCTTAAAATGCTTCTTTTCCCCTTGTGCCTGTCCTCCTTTTGCCTTATCATCCTGGCCGTAAGGCTGGTATCCAGACCCCACAGGTGGCGGGCATCCTCCAGGCTCATTTCCCGGGAACCTGCCACCAAATAGGAGGGGCGGGAGGCTTTACCCCTTATCACCAGGGCATCCAGGTCGGCAAAACGCATCATCATTCCCAGGCGTCCCCCCGCATGGGTCTCCACGTAGTATCCGTTGTAAGGTGTCTTAAAACCCAGGACCGCCTTGTTCATAAGGGGGTAAAGGCCGTTAAGGGGGCCTATGGTAAATATCAAGGGTTGGTCCGGATGAAAAGGAGATTCCTGGGGCAGGCCGTACTCCTCAAAGAGGGCGGCAGCCAGGCCGCTTCCCCCCAGGTAGCTTAACAGGTCTTCCCGGCGTAGCACCCGACCCTTTCCTTCCTCCAGGTTAACCTCCAGAATGCGTACATAACCATGGGTAAACATTAACTTTCATCTCCTTCCCACCTTTTTCCTTCTGCTCCTTCCCTCATGGCCAGGCAGTCGTGGGGACAGAAGGGAACACAGTGACCGCAGTGGTAGCACACCACCGGCTCCTCCTTTTCCCGATCCATAATTATGGCATCAACGGGGCAGGCCTCCCCGCAGGCTCCACAACGGATGCAGGATTCATAGTTATACCTGACTCCCCCTTCCTTCCTCTGCTGAAAAGCTTCCGTAGGACATGCCTCCACGCAGGGGGCAGGTTTACAGGCAAGGCATACCACCGCCTCAAACCCCGCGGTCAGGCCTCCCCGGGTAAAAATCTGGATGCCCGACCGTTCCAGGGAGAGGGAACCGTGGACCTGGCGGGCACAAGCCAGCATACAGGAATAACATCCGATGCACTTTTCCATCTCTACAGCCCTCATTATTTTGGCCAAAAGAAATGCTCCTTTCCCAGGATTTTTCTAATGTCAAGCGAATTCTTTATACCATAGTAACACAAATTTTTAATTGAAACAAAAGGAATCGGGAGGGAAATTACCTTGAAAGAATGTGTTTTCTGCCAGAAACCCCAGAAGGAAATAATTTTTGAAAACGACCTGGCCCAGGCCTTTTACGACCGGTACCCCGTTAACCGGGGCCATGTCCTCATCACCCCTAAAAGGCATGTGGAAACTTTTTTTGAAGCAACCCTGGAAGAATTGACGGCCATAAACCAGCTTGTTTTTAAGGTTAAAAATATCCTGGAAGAAAAATATAAGCCCCAGGGTTACAATATCGGCTTTAACGTTAACAGGGCGGGAGGACAGACCATCTTCCACCTGCACTGCCACCTTATCCCCCGGTTTACGGGGGATGTGGAAAATCCCAGGGGCGGTATCAGGAGGATCAAAAAAAACCTGGTGCCCTATCCTGAAGAAGAATGATTAGTCCCCCGCTGCCTTTCTTAATTCCTGGTAAATTTTTTGACAGATAACCGGGTTTCCAGCAACCTGTGAAACTTCCCTTTCAGGCAGGTCTATTATCTTTCCCCCCGCCTCTTTAATCATCAGGTTCCCCGCCTCCACATCCCAGGCCTTAAGGTTCAATTCCCAAAAACCATCAAGTATGCCGGCCGCCACGTAAGCCAGGTCAATGGCTGCCGCCCCCATCCGGCGGATTCCCCTTATCATGGGCACCAGGTGGGAAAAGTAATTGATGTTGTTTTGGGGGTGGGTATCCTTATCATAAGGAAACCCCGTTGCCAGGACACATTCCTTTAAATCTTCCCTTGGAGACACCTTAAGGGCCTTTCCCCGGAAATATGCTCCTTGACCCTTTACAGCTTCAAACATTTCCTCCAGGGCCGGGTTATAAACCACCCCCAGTAGGGTTTCCCCCCTGTGCTGCAGGGCTATGGAAACAGCAAAAATGGGAATCCCCTGCACATAGTTGGTAGTTCCATCCAGGGGGTCAAGCACCCATATGTATTCCGACTCTTTGTGGTAATCACCGTACTCTTCTGAAAGAATCCCGTGATGGGGAAAAGCTTCCCCGATGGCCTCCATCAGAAATTTTTCCGACCTTTCATCCACTTCTGTTACCAGGTCCGACGTGGATACCTTAGTGCCATAGGACAGGCCTGCCTCTCTAAAACAGTCCATCTGGATCCTTCCTACTTCCCGGGCCCATTCTTTAACCTTATCCATTACCTTTTCCAGTTGAAGCAAACTTTGAACCTCCCTTGGCATAATATTTACAAATCATCCTTTAACTACCTGGTTTCGCCCTTCTTCCTTAGCCCGGTATAAGGCCTCATCCACCCTTTTCAAAAGTGAATCCATGGTATCCCCTTCTTCTAACTGGACAACCCCCAGACTGGCAGTAACGGTAACGCCTGTACTGGGCATCTCCCGGCCTTCCAGCTTTTTTCTTATCCTTTCCGCCATGGCTACCGCCTCTTCCAGGGCAGTATGGGGCAGAAGAATGATAAATTCTTCTCCTCCAAAGCGGGCAGGTAAATCTTCTTCCCGGCTTTCCTCCTGGAGCAGCCGAGCAAAGGAAATCAGGACCTGGTCCCCCACCTGATGGCCGTAGGTATCGTTAACACTTTTAAAGTAGTCCAGGTCCGCCATAATTATGGATAGGGGTACCTGCTGCCTGTTAGAGTAGGAAAAATTCTTTTTTAATACCTCCATAAAATAACCCCGGTTAGGTAAACCCGTCATGGCATCTGTCCTGGAAAGACGAGTTATGGTGGCATTGGCCCTTTCCAGGGCAATATTTTTTTTATTAAGTTCCCGGGTCAAGTTGGTAAGTTCTTCATTAAGGATAGACATTCTGGCCACTATGTCGTCACTGGTTATAACCGGTCTTTCCCCAAAAAAAATAAAGCCCTCCTCCACGTTAAAAATATGGCAGGAGATAACATAGGCAGGAGAATTGTGTCCTTTAAAATTTAAACGGCTTTCCAGGTATTCTTCGCCACCAGGTAGAGATAAAGCCTGGTAACTTTCCGGCAGCAGATATTCTTTTAAATTATTTCCTGCAGGGCTCTCGGAAAGGTTGAGGAGGTTTTTAAAACCCCTGTTAAACTCCAGTATATTCAAGGACTTATCCGTCACCACCATTAAAAAACCGCTTAATTCTTTAAAATATTTTTCTATTTTGTCACAATGTTTAATCAATATTTCACCAATAGCCATATTTTATCCTTTCTCCTCCCACCAGCTTCGGGCCAACTCTACCGCAGACTTTCCATCAGATCCCCAGCCGTCGGCCCCCGTTAATCGCCAGGACTCCGGGTTATAGAGAAGAAACTGCCCTCCCAGCATAATCCGGGTATCATTGAGGTCTGGATTAGTCTTAATCCCATTTATTATTTCCCTGGCCCTGTCCATGTTAAAGGCCATCCCTACCGAAATACCTAAAATTTGTGGTTTTAGACGGGCTGTCATTTTAAACAGGTCAGGGGCAGGCACATTGGCTCCCAGGTAACTGACATCCCAGCCGTCTATCTCCAGCAGGTCGGCTACTACCCGACCTCCCAGTTCATGAAACTCGTTAGGGGCAGCAGTTATAATAGCCTTGCCCCGGCTATGCTCAATAGTAATAAAACGGGGGTATAGGGAAGCCATAACCCGGGATACTATGGCCGTTGCCAGGTGCTCCTGGGCAACGGAAATATCTCCCTTTTCCCACAGGATACCCACCCGGTACATGACAGGTTGAATCACCTCCAGGTAAAAACCCCCCAGGTCTTCTGCTCCTTCTACAGTTTTATCGGCTATTTTAAGACAGTACTGGTGATCTCCCTGCAAAAGGCCCTCCAAAAACTGCTCCTGGATTCTTCCCCAGGATTTATCCATGGTAAAGGGTAACTCGGGCTCCTGGCGGGATAACTCTATAAAATCCTGGTGTTTTTCCAGCATCCACCGATAAATGTTATTAATGGAGGGGTCATTTCCTGGTTCCAGGTGTTTTTCCACCCCTTTCAGGTAGGCACTGACCACGGAGGGAAAATAATCCGTGGAAAACCCCCGGGCATGGTAACTGCGGTAAACCCACTGAACGGTCCGCACCAGGAGTTCAAAATCATTAAAAATAAAAACATTGTACATAAACTTATAATGATTCTCGTGGTTGCCCTGCATAACCTCCAGGGGATTCTGGCCTATGAGCTTATGTAAAGAGGGATGGTCCGTCAATTGTTTATTTACATCTTCCAGCAATACCTCTTTTTTTTCTACATATTCCAGGGAAGCAGCAGGGGGGACCTTTTCTAACTTCCCTGCCTCCTTTATAAGTTTCTCCAACACATTCTCTACCACAATTATATCCCACCTGACTTAATTCATAATTATGTAACAACTTACTTTTTATTTTATTTCTACATAAAATACTTCTGCCCTTCTTTCTTCAGCTTACTCTTGGAAAATTTATAAAACCTTAGTACTACAGCGAAAAAAGATAAGAGCTGTGCCACGGGAACAGCTCCAGGGCCATTAATGAATATATGCTCCTTTATATAACATCTTGCATAAAAGCTTATATACTCCTTGACATACTCCCTTTCTTTGTGTACAATTTCACTTGACGCAACAAGAAGAAATGAGGAGCATTCTTGCGATTTTGCTATTATTGGCTATATTTTTATATAATTTTCCTGGTTTTTGCCCATTATGTCCTTTCTTTGCAAAATTAACCAATAAATAAAGGTGGTGCACTAAAATTGCTGGAAATAAGATTTCACGGCAGGGGCGGCCAGGGAGCCGTTACTTCTGCAGAGCTCCTGGCCCAGGCAGCCATAAAGGAAGGTAAATATGCCCGAGCCTTCCCCAGCTTTGGGCCGGAAAGGCGGGGAGCACCCGTATCCGCCTTTTGCCGCCTGGATGAAAAACCCATAAACTTGAGAACAGTAATAAAAAACCCCCATGTAGTTGTAGTCCTGGACCCCTCCCTCTATGAGGTGGTTGATGTAACCGGCGGCCTGAGGGAAAGAGGGCACCTGGTTATAAACACCAGTAAAGATCCCCGGGCCTTTTTTTCCGGAAACCTGGGGGGATTGGCAGCCGTTAACGCCAGCCTCATAGCCCAGGAAATTCTAAAACGCCCCATCACCAACACAGTCATGCTGGGGGCCCTGGTGAGGATGCTCCCCCTGGTTGAACTGGAATCCCTGGCCCAGGCCCTGGAAGAGCGCTTTAATGAAAAAATCGCTCAAAAAAATATCCAGGCACTGAAAAGATCCTACCAGGAAACCCTTATCCTGACCCCTGAAGATCATGTAGAAAGGGAAGGCAAAGGGGAATCAGGGGAGGCAGGAGATGCAAGAATAACAGGGGAAAAAGACCGGGATTATTCCTGGAAGGAACTTCCCCCCGGATGTATTGTAGAACCGGGGAGCACCAGGAAAAACCTGACGGGGGACTGGAGGTCCCGCTACCCCCTTCTTAACAGGGAAAGATGTATAAAATGCGGCCTTTGCTGGATTTACTGTCCCGATGCCTCCCTCATCAGGAAGGGAGACGGGTTTTATGGAGTAGATCTAAACTACTGCAAGGGCTGCGGTATCTGCGCCCGGGAGTGCCCTGCCGGCGCAATCCTTATGGAAAAGGAGCTGGAAGGATAATGGGAAAAACTAGAGGCATGGAAGTATCCATAGCTGCTGCTGAAGCAGTTAAACAGGCAGATGTTGATGTAATCTCTGCATACCCCATAACCCCCCAGACCCACATAGTAGAAAAATTATCGGAATTTGTAGCTAACGGTCAGCTGGAGGCGGAATATGTAACGGTAGAGTCAGAGCATTCCGCCATGAGCCTTTGTATAGGCAGTCAGGCTGCCGGGGCCAGAACCTTTACCTCCACCAGTTCCCAGGGGTTGGCCCTTATGAGTGAACTGGTCCCCATAGCCTCTGCCTTAAGGCTTCCCATGGTCATTTACCTGGTAAACCGCTCCCTTTCCGCACCCCTATCCATCTGGAACGACCACAGCGATGTTATGTCCATAAGGGACAGCGGATGTATCCAGCTTTTTGTAAAAGACGGGCAGGAGGTTTATGACCACCTTTTTATTGCTTACCGGGCAGCTGAAAAGCAGGAGGTCCTCCTGCCGGTAATAGTTAACCTGGACGGTTTTCTCCTGTCCCATACCTTTGAACCCGTAGAAGTTATGGAGGAGGAAAGGATAAGGCAATACCTGCCTCCTTACCGGCCCCTTTACACCCTTAACCCGGATAAACCCATAACCATGGGTGCCTTTGCTCCCCCTTCCCTCTTTACAGAGGCTAAAAAAGCCCATGATGAGACCCTTAAAGCTTCTCATCCCTACCTGGAAAAGGCCTGGGAAGAATGGGCTGTGATCAGCGGCCGCAGGTACCGACCCGTGGAAGAATTTAATGCCCGGGGAGCAGAAACCATTATGATAACCATGGGAAGTCTAAGTGAAACGGCCCGGGAAGGGGTAAAAATTCTCCGGGAAAAGGGACAGAACATTGGCCTGCTGGAACTTCGCCAGTGGCGCCCCTTCCCCCAGGAAGAATTCCGGCAAGGGGTAAAAGGGGTCCGAAGGCTTGTGGTCATAGACAGGGCTGTATCACCAGGGAGCACTGGAGGGCCGGTGGCATCAGAAATATGTTCCGCCCTCTACGGAATGGAAGACCAGCCTTCCCTGGAAAACTATGTTGCCGGTCTGGGGGGAAGGGATGTAACCGTGGAGGATTTCCTTAACATGGCCGCTCCCCCTTCCCGGGAAAAGAAATATGCCTTCAGTATACACGGCGCCAGGTAAAAAAGAAAAGAAAGGGTTGGTAACATGAGCAGGGGAAATATGTTTGCTGTAAAGACATTAACGGACAGGGAATACTTGGCTCCCGGCCACCGGGGCTGTTCCGGCTGCGGCCAGGCGGTAGCTGTGCGCATGGTCCATAAAGCCCTGGGCCAAAGGATAGTGGTAGCCTGTGCTACAGGCTGCATGGAAGTAATTTCCTCCCCCTTCCCCCAGAGTTCCTGGGAAATGCCCTGGATCCACGTGGCCTTCGAAAATGCCGCCGCCGTGGCCAGCGGCATTGAGGCAGGGCTGAAAGCCTTACGCCATAAGGGGAAAATTGATAACCGAAAAATAAAGGTGGTGGCCATGGCTGGAGATGGAGGAACTGCCGATATTGGACTTCAGGCCCTGTCGGGGGCCCTGGAGCGGGGCCACGATTTTTTGTATATCTGTTATGACAATGAAGCCTATATGAATACTGGAGTGCAGAGGTCCTCTTCCACTCCCTATGGCGCTTCCACCATGACAACTCCTGCCGGGAGGATCCAGAAGGGCCAGGCTACCTGGAAAAAGAACATGATGGAGATCGTGGCAGCCCACCATATTCCTTATGCGGCCACGGCCTCCCCCAGCTACCCCATGGACCTGTTGGGAAAAGTTAAGAAGGGGGCGGAAATAAAGGGCCCTGCTTACCTTCATATCTTAAGCCCCTGCCCTCCTGGCTGGGGAATAGAAGCAGAAGATACCATCGGCCTGGGCCGGCTGGCAGTAGAAACAGGAGCTTTTCCCCTTTATGAACAGGAAGAGGGAAAGATCCGGTTAAGCCTGGATTTTGACAAGTTAATACCCCTGGAAAAATACCTGAAAGGCCAGGGCAGGTTCCGGGGTATAGACCAGGAAAGAATGGATTATATGCAGGAAAGGGTCCTGGAAATGTGGCAGGACCTGAAAAGGAAAGCTGGCTTAAGGGAATTAAGACCGTCCCGATTTAGAAAGGAGGGGGTTAAATGGATAAGGACTTCTTAAACAGGATTATTAAGAAATACAGGGGAGATCCCGGTGAAATCCTGGAAATGCTCCTGGATATCCAGGAAGAAGAAAAATACCTGCCCCGAAAGGCTTTAAACTACCTGGCGGAAAAGCTCAACCTTCCCCTAGCCAAAATATACCGCCTGGCAGAATTCTATGAAAGCTTAAGTTTAAAACCCCAGGGCCACTGCCAGATTAACGTTTGTGCCGGCACCGCCTGCCATGTGAGGGGAGCTTCCAATATCCTGGAGGAATTTGAACACCAGCTGGGAATCAAGGCGGGCCAGGTGACCCCCGATTTGAATTTCGGCTTGAAAAAAGTTAATTGTGTGGGCACCTGTGCCCTGGGACCGGTAGTAACGATCCAGGACCGCTACCTGGGAAACATGTCCCC
>SKLX01000150.1 GCA_007121375.1 Bacillota bacterium
TGAACCGACTTGTTTGAAGCATTAATTAATTCACCTATAATTAAAATTTTTATTCAACCTCCCATCTTATTTAAGGTTCGATAATTCCCATTTCATCATATTTGGGCTTGATGACTTCATAGACCTTATCATCAAGTCCTTTTGGTTCATGAGTCTCCAGGAGAGATTTTGCCATATCCCGGGCCCTTTCCGTAGCATCTTTTCCACCCTGCTTTTCCCATTCTTTTCTAAAGTTACGGTCGGAAAGGGTGGGTAAATAAAATTCGTTTCTACAGTGCTGTAAAGTATGGGGTTGGGTTAAAAAGTTTCCTCCAGCCCCTACCTTACGGGTTACTTCTTCGGCAAGGGTATCTTCATTGACATCAACGCCTTTAACCGCCCTCATACACATACCGTTTATTTCGTTATCAATGATAAGCTGCTCATAGGAAAACATGGTGCAAAACTCTAAAAAGCCAGCAGAATCGTGAATATAATTTGCACCCGCTAAAGCCGTTATCATGCTGGTAGCCATTTTTTCATATCCAGCCTGGACATCAGGCATTTTACTATCTGACATTCCTGCTGTGGCATATATGGGTATTTCATAAAATTGAGCCATTTGAGCGCTGGCGGCATTGATGAGACCCATTTCAATGTTCCCGGAAAGGTAAGAGCCTGTTTTCATGTCCATAGCTGTGGAAACAGTTCCATATATGGTAGGAGTACCAGGGTTAACAAGCTGAGCAAGGACAATCCCCGATAAGGTTTCCGCATTGGATACTGCTATATTTCCTGCCAGGGTGCAGGGACCTGTTGCTCCTGCCAGGGGTTCTGCAGGACATACCAGGGGTATACCCTGTCGGGCTACTTCCATTAAAAGCTCCGTATAAGTCTTATCCATTACCAGGGGACTCATAATACAGGTAACCATAGAAATAAAGGGTTTTTCCCGGAGAGCTTCAGGGCTGCCTGCTATTTCTTCAGCAATACTGATAACGTTTCTTATACCCTGGGCGGAATAGACTCCACCCATTATATGTTTGGTAGTGTTTTGCAGTCCCCACCAAAAACGATTGACATCCACATTATGACCTTCTACTTCCTCGGGATATATGGGAAGCATAAAGAAATGGATATTATCCAGGGCATCCACCAGGCGGGCAATATTTCTCAAATCTTTTAATGTAGCTTTTCTCTTTTTCCCGGAATCCATGTCCAGGACGTCCAGAACTGTTCCACCTGTTCCCATATGGGTCCTTGTACCTTCTAAAGTAAGGTCATTTTTTTCTTCTCTTCCATAAAGTACTACCTTGGAAGGTGCTTTTTTTAGGGCATCCTCTAACATAGATCTGGATATTTTAACCATGCCCGTATCAAAGTCTACATCTGCACCATTATCTGCAAATACTTTCAGGGCTTCAGAAGATGTTACTTTCATTCCCGGGTCTTCCAGTATATTTACTGATGATTCATGAATCTTTTTAATATCTTCGTCTGACAGAGGGCGGTATTGTCCTCCTTCTAGTCCTCGTAAAATATTAAACACTCCTTTCCTATAAGTTAAATGACGTACATTAGCAAAAAATTGTTGCTCTTTATTTTTTAAAATTGTTACCATACCATTTTTCTAAAAGCTGTTCTTTAGAATACAAAACGTACTCTTTGTCATTAGTAAAAACCTCCAGGGTAATTGTGCCGTCGTAGAAAGACTTCAAAACACTTATCAGATAGTCCCAATCAATGTTTCCGGACCCTATAGGCAGATGCAGATCATCTACTCCGTTATTATCATGAAGATGAACATGTAACAGTTTATTTTTATACCGGCGTAAATACTCTACCGGTTCACGGCCATAAATATTTAAGTGTCCTATATCTGCTAGAAAATAAAGTCCCTCATTTAATTCTAGAAGCTTGTCAAGATTGTCGGCATGGTCGTGAACTGTGCCGATGGGTTCCAGCATTATTTTAACTCCTGTTTCTGAGGCAAAATCCAAAATACTCTGTATGGACTCCGTTTGAAATTTCAAACCTTCATCTTCTGAAAAAAGAGAAGTAGGCCAGTTTGAATGTATGGCTACATGGTTACCTCCCATTTCCATAAAAGCTTCCAGATATTCTTTAATGATCTCTACTGCACAAACCCTCAACTTTTTTACCGCAGAACCAATGGGCAGATACCAGGGGGTATGGCCAACCCAATCCAGACCATAGTAATCAATATGTTTTTTTATTTCTTTAACATTAAACTTTCCCAATTCGCCTTTATCCGGCTCTAAAAACAAATCGATGAAATTGAAGCCGTTATCTGCGATCCACTTTATTTCATCCGTTATTTCTTTTCGGGGATTATTGGGAAATCCTACCTTCATATATTATCACCATCAGCTCTAAAAAATTAAAGGTGGAACGGTTGTCCCGCCACCGCAACTGTTCCACCTGATTTTTCTATTTGTTCCAAAGGACAGGGAATATGGCGGTAGTAGGACATTAATTCCCTTATCCGTAACATTCACTCTGGATTCAAATAATGACCTTTATTAACTAAAGGGATCCCAGCGGCATGTAAGCCCTTCGTAATCCTCGGGAAAATGTTTCTTGAATATATTGTAAAGATATAGCTCCGTAGGAGACTGAAAAGTTATGCCTTTTTTACTTTTGGGGGTTTTCTTAAGGGCTTCTTCATCAAGGTTGTCCGGAATACATTTTTCTAACTGATCATCCACTCCTACACCCCGAGCAAACCTTAGTTTTGGACGCCAGGCAATCTCGTCTGGAAGCATATCTTTAAAGGCTTCACGGAGAATCCATTTTTCAATTGGTTTACCATTTGGCTGATAAACCTTAAGATCCAGGGGTATATCTTGGGCCATAGTCACTACCGACGGGTTCAAAAACGGTGCATAGTAATCAACACTATTTGACATCCAGCCCCGGTCAAGCCTGCGAAGGGCTGTATTATAAGCCACATCAACCAGTCTTTTGGCTACTCTTTCTTGTTCTTCAGGGTCTGAAATATCGTCCAGTTCCCTGAAATAACCACCAAAGAGTTCATCTGCTCCTTCTCCTACCAGTATACTGTCCACATGCTCTTTTGCCAGACGGGAATTGTAGTAGTTTGCAATAAAGCCTGTAATACAGTCCTGGTCATAGGATTCAAGATAGTACACTGCCTTGGAAACAATGTTTTGAATATCTTCCAGGGTTATTTCATAAATGTGAAGTTTCACACCAAGGTAATCTGCCATCAGCTTTGCGTATTTCAAGTCTTCTCCATGGTTGACTTTCAGGGTAGAGGTAAAGGCTTGAATATTTTTGTTATACTGGCTGGCAACCGCCAGTATAATTGAGCTATCCAGGCCTCCGCTTAAAGAAACTCCACCAATTCCCTCGATATTGGTAACAATGTCCTCTACTGCCTGAATGACTACATCCCTAACCTTTTTAAGGGATGCCTCAGAAGTGTCCCATTCATGGGGTAATTTAAAGCCAGGGTCTGGCTCATTAAACTGCTTTAGTTTCTCTTTACTTGAATAATAATGTCCAGGAGGCAGCTCTTCTACACAATCTGTATAGTCTTTCAATGCCTTAGCTTCAGAGGCAAACATCAGGCCCCCCTGGGGTGTTTCTTGATATATTAACGGCCGGGATCCCACATGGTCCCTGGCAATAATACATTCATCTTCATCTATAATGGCGCATGCAAAACTTCCTCTAACTTTGGATAAAGCTTCCTTGCCATGGCTCATATATTGCTTCCTTAAAAAATCAGTATCTGACATTTCCTGCCGGCTATCATCCCGATAGAGCATTCCATCCATAATAACATATGGAAGGGAATCCTGACTAATAACCTCAGGGCTAAATCCAATACAACCAAAGCAAGTCGAAGAAGTAGTTTTTACAATGGGTTCGTGTGTCCCTCTATGCTTTACCGCTTCCAACATATTCTCTACTCTGCTTGAATCTATTTTTGTTTCACTACATCCTGTTATACCTACTATACCAGCCATTTGTTTTCGACCTCCGTTTAAATAGTTTTTATTCACAATTTACATTTGGCTTTTTAAAAGTAATGCTATTTTCTATTCTGGAATAGAAACCGCCTCCAATCTTTCATCTACACGGGTTAGATCTAAGGGAGAATCAATTCTGTTTCCTGTGTAAAGATACCCTTTTCGAAGACCTACGCGAGATGCTTTCATAAAGACTGTGCTGCCTCCAGATTGGGTTACAGCTTTTTCTATAATATCTACCTGTTGACTAACGTTATCCTCGTTATAGGGTTCTAAAGATTTTTCAACATGCTCAATACGAGCCCTCAACTCTTCTTCAATCTTTTCATCTACCGTTATACCAAAAAGCTTCAGCCCTTCTACCATGGCATCCATTGCCAGGTGGGAGACTTCTTTAGATTCATTCTTCTTGAACTTTTCTTTTACAATCTTCAGAAGAATATCATCGATTACGTATTGATCAAGGGAAACTGACATGACCTGATTAAGCATTCCCAGAGCACTGTTAATATAATGCCCTCCCGATGCTATAATATAAGTCCAGCAAAGCACCTTTTCACTTATGGCCTGGGCAGAGGGTTCTGCTTCATCAGACACACCGGCAGTTGCACAACAGGGGATATTGTAATAGCGACAAAGCTGGGTGGCAAGGGCAACCCGCCGAATACTCTCCGGCTGGCACCATCTGGGGGATCCGTCAGAATAAAGGTTGGAAGTAATGGGTATCCCCCGGTACAGTACTTTAGCTCCCGGACGGATAGCATTGGCCAGCACATATCCAAAGAGCACCTCTGCATTAAGCTGCATCAACTCCCCTACTTCAGAAAAGGGTGCAGTGCTTCCCCCCTGGGTACAGCTGGAAATAGCCACAGGAAGATCTTTTTCTACGATTGCTTTTAGTTTATCCCCTGAAGGGGTATCCATAACCAGAGGACTTGAAACCAGACAAACAATAAAGGAAACGTATGCCGGGTCACCAATAATATCAAGGACTTCATCTAAACGATCCCTTTTGAACAGATTGGCAAGATTCATGGGTTTTGAGGAGTAATCTCGAAATATTTTGGCTTTTTCCACATCCATCTGATCTTCTGGGACATCACATTCCACCGGTCGGGTGATGAAATCAACATTTTCTAGCTGATCACAAAGAGCAAGAATTTGTTTTAAGTCATGAGCTCCAGCTAACTTTTCTTTCCAGCCTTCAGAAGTACGTTCCACCATATAAAGTGCCTGCCCACCGGTGCCGAATTTCGCCTGGTTTTCTGAGGCGTTAACAGTAAACCCATAGTCAGGGTTAGGTGCATCAAACTGAATAGTCTTAGCCGTATCCGCCAGGGCCTTCTCCACCATATTTTTGGGGATTAAGACCCTATCTCCCTTACGCTGCGCGCCCTTGGATACCAGTAGTTCAGCGATATCTTCATGAGTTACCTTAACTCCTATTTGTGATAAAACTCTGCAGGTACCCTCATGTATTAAGTCCATTTCAGAAGACGAAAGCATTTTTATCTGCTGTGCATCAGAAATTATCATGAGGCATCCCTCACCTTTTCCAGCTTATTTAAGGCTTCCATGGCATCCTTGCAGTGATGATCTGCACCAATTTTATCAGCAAACTCTTGTGAGGTGGGCACTCCTCCAATGAATATCTTTATATCGGAATAACCTTCTTCCCGGATGCGCTTAACTACCTGCTCCATTTCGGTCATTGTAGTAGTTAACAGTGCAGAAAGTCCAACAAAATTGGGCTCATATTCCTTGATAGCTTCCAAAATATTATCGGCTGGAACATCAATGCCCAGGTCCTTCACATGGTATCCTGCTCCTTTAATCATGGTAGCCACAATGTTTTTACCTATGTCATGTAAATCTCCCTGAACCGTGGCAATGAGAAATTTCCCTTTTTCGTAGCTGGTGCCGGCCGCAAGCTTTGGCTCAACAATCTCCATGGCGTTCCCCACACATTCACCGCTGGCCATCATATCGGGGAGGAAAAATTCTCCAGATTCAAACTTTTCTCCTACTTTTTCCATGGCCTTTCCAAAGGTTTTGAGAAGTTTCTCAGGGTCTATGCCCTCTTCCAGAGCTTTTTTCACCAGTTCCTCCGTTCCAGGAGTTCCCTGCATTGTTCCATCCAAGCCTTCGTCCTCTTCATTAATGTGCCCCATTAATATGACATGTTCCAATTCGTTTAACAGTTCTTGTTCGCTCATTGTAAGCCTCCTTTATAATAATCCAATAATCAAGGTACTTTATATACCTGTTTTATTGTTCAAAATTTTTTCCTTCCTGCCCTTAACTTTGCTTAATGAAGTTTTTCGAGAATGCCTGGAATCTCTTCCAGTATTTTGTTTCTTACATCTTCTGGCAACCTTTTCACTGGAAGGCTTAAAATTCTTTCTTTTTCTTCTTTAGCTTTTGCCATTGTTTCGTCCATATCTTCTCTATCACTCTCAAAGGAGTATTCCAGGTAGAGATCCCCTTTGTGTAACTGTTTTCTGGCATACTTGGCATAAATGCGGTAAGGACTTTTCATAACTTTTCGTATTATCTTTAAATTATCCTCAATGCTTTCATCTGTTACATTGGGCTCCCGGTAAACCCTTTTGATCATGCCTATATGGGCATTATCCAGAACTGCTTGTTCAGGGCAAAAAGTTTGCGTTTCTTCTAAAAGCCCAAAGGAATAGTGCAATAGATGGGGTCCCCCTTGAGATACACACAGGTGTGAAAGCATTTTTTCAACGGAGGCCTGAATCCCCGGGGTTTTTGCATCTGAAACCCCTGCAGAGGAATAACAGGGTAGTCCATAAAACCTGGCCATCTGTATACAACTCATATTATACTGGCTAAACTCAGGGGCACCGTACATGTCATGGAGGTTATCCATGCGAGCTCTTACTGGAACACTTCCGTAAATAACGGGGGAACCAGGATTTGCTATCTGGCTCAAGACCACTGCACTTAATATTTCTGCATTAATCTGACTTACAATTCCTATTTCATCTATTGGTGCCGTTGAACCTCCTTGAGGACTGCTGGATATAACAATGGGAAATCCTCTTTTATTGACTTCCAGCAAATTAGTTGTAGACTCTTCAGTCAGCTGTAAGGGACTTTTAGTTACACAGCTTATAAAGGACACCACCGGGTTTTCTTTAACAGCTTCTTTACCTCCTGCTATTATTTCAGCCATTTTAATGACATTATCCAGCTGGCGTACATCTGTTATTCCAGCCAGAACATGTTTGGTCATATTATCAAGACAGGCAAAAAACTTGTTGACATCTTTGTTTTCGTTAGTGATTTCCGGATCCTGAATATTAACATTTCTGATAAAAAAATCTAAGTTTTCGAAATTTTCGCCAAGCCTGGCAGATTCACAGAGATCTTTAAGGGTTCCTCTTTTTCTCTTGAATGTAGGGAACACTGCAGTAGTTTCCGGATCATCTTTTTTAACGTAGGTATCCATACTTATTTCTAAGATATAGTTTGTTTCTGAACCACTACCAAAGTAAGCCCTTGGCTTATTTCCATCTAATACCAGCTTATTTTTTGGATCTCTGGCTCCTAAAACAACTTTTTTAGGCGCCGTTTTTAGAGCCTTTTCCAGTAAAGTTTCAGGAATCTTGACGGACCAGGCCTTGTCTCCCTCTTCGGGAACTTTAGTAACTTCTGCTCCTGCTTCTTCAAAATATTTTGCAGCTTCTTCGTGAAATACCAGGACTCCCGGATCCTCTAGTATTTCCATACTGGCTTTATGGATTCTATTAATCTCTTCATCGTTTAACCTTAAATAGGGATTGACTACTACTCCTTCTCTGAAATCCATTATCTAACAACCTCCAGAATTTTTATAGTAGAATGCACCTTGATTGATCTTAAAGTCACCTAAGGTGCATCTACATAGAATTAACTGTTTAACAATTTAACAATTAAAGATGATCATTATACATATAGTATACCTATATGATATTGTAATAATATCTTAATTTAAAAAACTAGGTGCCTCCATCCCAGGAACTCAGATAGGTGACTTGCTCTTCAGTCATTTCTTCAATTTCAATATTCATGCTTATTAATTTTAAACGGGCTATTTCCTTGTCAATATCCTGAGGTACTGGATATACTGCATTTTCAAGATTTTTGCCTTCCCTGATGATATATTCTGCAGATAAAGCCTGGTTAGCAAAACTCATATCCATTACATCTGCCGGATGCCCTTCTCCGGCAGCCAGGTTAACAAGTCTCCCTTCTCCTATTATATAAATTCTTTTGTTATCTTTTAGAAGGTATTCTTCTATATTTTCTCTTACTTTCTTAATTTGTTTGCTTTCTTCAGCCAGTGATTTTATATTAATTTCTACATTGAAGTGACCTGCATTACAGACAATTACTCCATCTTTCATCAGTCTCAAGTGTTTTGAATCTACTACATTGATATTTCCTGTGGCAGTAACTACAAAATCAGCAGTTGGGGCTACATTTGCCATGTTGCTAACCTGGAAGCCGTCCATTGTAGCCTCCAATGCCTTAGTAGGATCTACTTCTACAATTGTGACTTTGGCTCCCATACCCCTGGCTTTGCTGGCGATGCCCCTGCCGCACCATCCATAACCTACTACTACAAAGTTACTTCCTGCTAACAGGTAATTGGTAGCTCTTAGAATACCATCTATGGTTGATTGACCGGTTCCGTACCTGTTATCAAACATATGCTTGGTAAGGGCATCATTTACAGCAATCATAGGATACTTTAATACCCTATCCTTTGCCATGGCCTTTAAACGAATTACACCGGTAGTAGTTTCTTCTGTACCCCCTAAAACATTCTCAATTAACTCAGGTCTTTCGGTATGTAGGGTGTTTACCAGGTCTGCTCCATCATCGATAGTTACATGGGGCTTAATATCTAATACTTTATGAATATTATTGTAATAGCTTTCTTTGCTTTCGCCTCTTTGGGCATAGGTATTTATGCCATAAATATCGTTTAAAGCAGCTACAACGTCATCCTGGGTGCTGAGGGGGTTTGAGGCACATAATGCTACTTCACCACCACCATCTTTAATTGTTCGCATCAGGTTAGCTGTTTTGGCAGTTACATGCAGGCATGCAGCCACAAGGTACCCTGAAAAAGGCTTCTCCTTAATCCATTTTTCAGAAATAGATTGAACTACGGGCATTTTTATCCTGACCCATTCAATTTTTTGTTGTCCCTTTATTGCCTGATCATTTTTTTGTCCCATTAGTTAATTAATTCCTCCAAGTTTTTGCAGTTATAATAAAAGCAAA